>CALGUJ010000079.1 GCA_937902055.1 uncultured Pelolinea sp. | reverse complement strand
TGGGGGATCATCAATTGGAAAATACGCGCACAGCCCTGACTTGTATCACGGAATTGGAGACCAATGGGTATATGTTTTCACCGGAATCTATTGAAAAAGGAATTGAAACCCTTTTTTGGCCGGGCCGCTTCGAAATCCTCAGCCGCGATCCTCTGTTGATCATCGACGGGGCGCATAACCGCGATTCATTCCGAAAACTGGAACGGACCATGGCTGAATATCTACATGGTAGGGAAAAGATCCTGATTTTCGGTGCATCGGAAGATAAGGAAGTAGAATTGATGTTAAAGATCATTGAACCGCAAGTCAACTTGCTGGTGATCACCCAGGCCGCGCACCCCAGAGCGTTGCAAGGCAGCGAAATTCAAAATCGCGCTGCGAGATTGGGCATGCGTAGCGTTGTGACCGGTTCAGTAGAAGAAGCTTTGGAGTACGCTTTGAACCAATATCAAAAGAATTCAGCGATTTTGGCTGCCGGCAGTATTTTTATTGCCGGTGCTGTTAAAGAAATGTGGAATGAACGGAAGGTAAGGGAATGATGAAACAACCCGTATCCGGTATGTTTGGGCAGGACGACGTTAACGCATCCCTCTATCAGCGAACAGACGAACTTTACCAAATCGAAAACGCGCGTGTCGATCAAAATGGTTGTTTCATCAGGCCGGCAGTGGTCTTCCATGATGTGGTCGTGCTGCCGCACATGGTAACACCGGTTTTCATACAATCCGGGCCGAATCTGGATGCCATACTGGCAGCCCAGAAAGAAAAACAAACCCTCATTACCCTGATCCCGAAAGAAACGGAAGATGCGGAAACGTTGACCTTTGAAGAAATGGGGCTGGAGGTTGCTGCCGGCAGTGTTCTGGAATTGCCTGACAAAAATTATTCGGCCCTGATCCAGGGAAGAAATCGGATTGAAATCATCGATATCCTGCAGGAAAGTCCTTATCTGCTGGTAAAAGCCAGGCTGCTGGAAGATAGCGGCGTATTGATGGATAGCGCGTTGAAAGGTTTGATTAAAACAACACGTTCGTTATTCGAACAGGTGGTGCAATATGACCGTTCGATCCCCGATGAGGCCCATTTTTTCTCGATCAATATCACCGATCCCGGCTGGCTGGCGGACATGGTGGCTACCGCTATTTCGCCGGATATCGAACAACGCAAGGAGATCATTCATTTAGTGGATGTGCGCGAACGGTTGATCTATGTCAATCGTCTATTGGCGGAGGAATTGGACGTGCTGCACATCGAAGACGAGATTCAATCGCGGGTGCAGAATGAGGTCGATCGCAGCCAGCGCGAATTCTACTTGCGTGAACAGGTCAAAGCCATCCAGGTCGAGCTTGGCGAGGGCGATATCTGGGAGCAGGAAATCCAGGACTATAACCGCAAGTTAACCGAAACGGACCTTCCGGATGCGGTTCGGGATGTTTTGAAAAGCGAAATCAAGAAATTGTCTCTCAGCCCGGCTATGTCCCCCGAAACCGGTATCATTCGTAATTATTTAGATTGGTTGTTTGAGGTTCCCTGGAAAAAAGCCACCAGGGATAATCTAAACGTCCGCAATGCCGCGAAAATTTTGGATCTGCATCATTACGGGCTTGAAAAGCAAAAAGAACGGCTGCTGGAATATATTGCGGTGAAGAACCTGGCCGGAGAGGAATCCCGTCAGCCGGTGTTGTGCTTCCTCGGTCCTCCCGGAACCGGCAAGACATCCATCGGAAAATCGATGGCTGAAGCGTTGGACAGGAATTTTGTGCGCGTCTCCCTGGGCGGGATACGCGATGAAGCGGAAATTCGCGGGCATCGGCGTACCTACATCGGCGCTTTACCGGGCCGCATCATTCAAACCATGAAGCGCGCCGGTTCGATCAATCCGCTGTTTATGCTGGATGAAATCGACAAAATGGGCGACGATTACCGCGGCGATCCCGCGGCCGCTTTGTTCGAAGTTCTCGACCAGGAACAGAATAACGCTTTTTCGGATCATTATCTGGAAATTCCTTACGACCTTTCCAACGTGATGTTCATTGCGACAGCCAACAATACCGATAATATCCCGCCGGCGCTGCTCGACCGCATGGAGATCATTGAATTTCCGGGTTATTTGGAAGAGGAAAAAATGAAAATTGCGCGCGAATTTTTGATTCCGCGCCAGATCACCGAGAACGGCTTAAAAAATGAGGGGCTGACTTTTGAAGATGAAGCGATTGTTAAAATCATCCGGGATTACACCTATGAAGCCGGGGTGCGCAACCTGGAACGTGAAATTGCGCGGTCATTAAGGAAAATTGCCAAAAATAAATCCCAATCCAAAACTTTCCCCAAAAACATTTCCTCGAATCTGGTGGAGAAATATCTGGGACCGCAGCAGTTTTTTGCCTTTGAGGCAGATGCGAAAGACGAAATTGGCGTTTCAACTGCGGTGGCCTGGACCGAAAATGGCGGAGAAATCATGCCGGTTGAGGTGCTGGTGATGGAAGGCAAGGGCAATATGCAGATCACCGGTAAGATCGGCGAGGTCATGCAGGAATCCGCTCAGGCGGCTCTTTCTTATGTCAAATCGCACGCGAAAGCTTTCAAGCTGGATCCGGAAGAATTCGAGAAACTGGATATCCATATTCACATTCCGGAAGGCGCCATCCAAAAAGACGGGCCCAGCGCCGGCATCACGATTTGTCTGGCGCTGCTATCCGCGCTGACACGCAAGAAAGTTCGCATGGATGTCGGCATGACCGGCGAATTGACGCTGCGCGGCCGCGTGCTTCAGGTGGGTGGATTGCGCGAGAAAATTTATGCCGCGCATCGCGCCGGGTTGAAGCAGATGATCATTCCTAAAAAGAATGAAAAAGACCTGGTCGAAATTCCCAGGCAGGTAAAAGACGAACTTAAAATTCTCAAAGTCAGCAGTATGGACGAAGTGATCCGGATCGCCCTGCAGCCATAGTTTTATTGGTTCCCATTTCGGCTGCCTCCGGATTGCGTTTTCTCGGAAGTATTGTCGTATTTAAGCGTTTGAATGCCATTGCGAACTTGCGCCAGGATCTTGGTCATCTCGATTTCCAGATGTTCCAACGAATCGATCGCGTAAAAATCAGCTTCCTGCTTGATTTGATTGGTCTCTTCCTTGGCTTTATTGATGATGTCCTCGGCCATCACTTGGGCTTTTTGGACGATCTCGTCACGTTCCACCAGTTTTTGGCATTGTTCTTTGGCAAGCTCAATGGTGCGGTTGGCTTCCTCGTGAGCCTGTGCGATGATACGTTCTTTCTGGCTGATGATCTGCTGGGATTTTTTGATTTCTTCAGGTATCGCCAGACGCATCTGATCGATCAAGTCCAGCAGCCTTTCCTCATCCATCATGACTTTATGCGTCAAGGGAACGGAACTGCTTTCGTTGAACAGCTCTTCCAAACGATCTACCAGATGCAGAATATCCATATCCAATCCTGATGTTTATCTTATTTTACATGCGTTTGCGTTAATCTTTTAAGGATGTATATTGATTGATCCGGCTGGAATCGCTGATTTCCTGCATGCGTTTGAATAAAGCCTTTTGCACATGGGAAGGCACCATGGTGGAGATATCTCCCTGCAAAGAAGCGATTTCGCGAACAGTTGTTGAGGATAGGAATGTGTGTTCTTCGCTGGTGATTAGTGCGACCAATTCGATGTCCGGCGCCAGGCGATGATTGGCCAGCGCCATGGCAAACTCGTGTTCGAAATCGGAAAAAACGCGCAGTCCTCTCACAATGACGTTTGCGGACATTTCGTGGCAAAAATTCACCGTCAAGCTGTTGTAGCCAACGACTTTAATGCGGGGATTATCCCGGAAACTTTCGCGGGTCAATTCGATGCGTTCCTGGGGGGTAAATAGCAGATTCTTTAGCGGGCGGTCGTAAACCGCGACAATCAGTTCATCGAAAATCTTGGTCGCACGCGTCGCGATATCGATGTGCCCGAAGTGGATCGGGTCGAAAGTTCCGGGAAAAATTGCTCTAACCATTATTCAAAACCTCATTAATTATTCAAATTTAATTGTATACCAGGCCAGAAGTACCTCAATTGCTCCAATAGCAGTTGATTTTCAGGCTTTTCCAGATGTGGATCGGCGTTGAAGACAGAGGTTGCGTAACTGCGGGATTTTTCAATCAACCGTGTATCAGCAATATTCGAAAAACGCAGCCCGGCATATCCCGATTGGCGCGTGCCCAGGAATTCTCCCGGTCCGCGCTGCTGCAGATCGAATTCAGCCAACTTGAAGCCGTCCGTGGTCGATACCATCACTGCCAGCCTTTCGTTCTCAGCTTTCAAATCGTTTTCAGGGATCAACAGGCAATATGATTTTTCGCCGTTACGGCCAACACGTCCGCGGATTTGATGCAATTGCGCCAGACCGAAACGATTGGCGCCCTCGATCAACACAATGGTCGCGCGGGGAATATCCACACCCACTTCGATCACCGTGGTGGACACCAGGATGTGATACTTGCGGTCGCGAAAATCGAGCATCACTTTTTCTTTTTCAACCGGTTTTAATTTTCCATGCATCAAACCGACTTTCAAATCCGGGAAAATTTCTTTCTGCAACCGGCGGCACTCATTCACGGCGGCTTTAAATTCTTCCTCTTCTTCGCTTTCCACCAGCGGATAAATGACGAATGCCTGATAACCCAGAGCGATCTGTTCGCGGATCAGGCGATAGGCATCCTCGCGCTGACCGGGCAGCAGCAGCCGGGTCTCGACCGGAAGCCGGCCGGCGGGCATTTCATCGATGGTGGCGACGTCCAGATCCCCGTAAACAGTCAGAGCCAGCGAACGCGGGATGGGCGTGGCAGTCATCACCAGCAGGTGAGGGCTGCTGCCCTTTTTTCGTAAAATTGCGCGTTGTTCCACGCCGAAGCGGTGTTGTTCATCGATCACAGCCAACTGCAGGTTATTGAATACCACCGGTCCTTCGATCAAAGCATGCGTACCGATAATTACTTTCAATTTTCCGGCGGCCAGATTGGCGAGGATCTCCTCGCGGGCTTTGGCGGGTGTGGAACCGATCAATAACGCAATTTCCTCCTCAACAATTAACCCATCCGAAACCAGCAGGTCTGTGAGCGTGCGGTAATGCTGTTCGGCCAGAATGGATGTGGGGGCCATCACGGCTGCCTGGGCATTTCCCCGCAATATTGCCTGAATGGCGAACTTGGCCACCACCGTCTTCCCGGATCCAACGTCGCCTTGCAGCAGCCGGTTCATTGGGCGACCGGCGGTCAGATCGGATAGGATGGCGTTAATGGCGTTTTGTTGGGCGCTAGTGAGGGTATAAGGCAATCTCGCGGTGCTTTGCTTCAATTCTTCACTTGAAAGCGGAAAAGCCTCGGCCTTATGTTCGCACCAATCCGTCTTTTGCGCCATAACTCCCAATTGAAGAAAGAAAATCTCTTCAAAAGCAAAACGGTCTCTCGCGATATCCAATTCCTCGGAAGAATCAGGAAAATGCATCTGCCGTAAAGCCGCCGCAATGGGTGGATAAGGCTCGTGGTCCAATACGTCATTTGGAAGGTATTCTTTTACGCGGCTGCTCCAGAAGGGCAGGTTCTGGTGGACAATGCGGCGCAACTGCCGCTGCGAAACGCCGGCAGTCAATGGATACATGGGAACGATGCGATTGGTGTGCAATTGCTCGCTTTCCAAAGGCTCCCAATCCGGGCTGTTCATCACCAGGCGGCCCAAGTATATATCGACTTTCCCGGAGACAACAATCGCTGATCCCTTGCCAAGCTGGGTCGTCAAATATGGTTGATTGAACCACGTCAGCCGCAGGGTGCCGGTGCCGTCACTCAGCGTGCCTTCGATGATCTTCAGATTTCCGCGTTTCGATGAATGCGTATAAAGGTCGTTGGCAAGCGTGCCGATTACGGTCAATTCTTCACCGTATTCAAGTTGATTGATGGTTTTTAGTTTACTGAAATCCTGGTATCTGCGCGGGAAGTAGCGCAGCAGATCGTAGATGGTACGGATGCCCATTTTGTGGAACAACGTGAAATTCTTGTCCCCAATCCCGCGGATGGCCTGAATCGGCCCAAACAATGCCGGATCCTGCGATTCTTTGAGGGTGGTCATTGAAATTGGCAGTTCGGAAAGGTCAAGAACCAGGCGGTTCTTGGAAGGATTACCATTTATCCAATCCAGGCAGGCAGATACAGCTTTTTTTCGGGATTCTAAAGGCCAGGCGTCGTATTGATCCGCGAATATCAATAAAATGCGAATATCCTCTGCATCGATCTGCTCTTTAGGACCATTTTCCTCGATGAACGGTCTGAACCTGGCGAAACCGCCCATTACAGCCGTATTTAAAAATCCCCTTTTTGTTTCGAGGGTTAAAATGCCCTTCAGCGTTGTAAAGAAACCTGACATGATAAAAATATTGTACACCGCAGCATTCAACGGTGTGCGGCTGCCTTGATCGTCCGGGGTCTCTATTCGATAGAGAGGATGAATTGATAGTGCGGCTGTCCGCCTTCGTGGACCTCAACTTCGTGATCCGGGTAAGTTTTGGCAATAAAACCGGTCACTTCGTCGATCTGCGCCTGGGTGGTATCACTGCCGTAGAAAATCGTAACATGCTCGCGGTCTTCAATACCGGATTTTTTGAGCAATTCGGCGCAGGCTTTTACAATCGATTTGGAAGATGACACCAGGCTGCCGTTCAGCAAGGCGATTACTTCGCCTTCCTTAACGTTTACGCCGTTCAGTTCAATCGAGCGCGTGGCAGTGGTGATCTCGCCGGCTTCGACTTCATCCAGCGATTCATTCATTTCAGCGACGATCTCTTTTAACTCGCCCTCAGGGTTCAGGCGCAGACAGGCGGATAATCCTTGCGGAACGTTTTTTGTGGGGATGATTTCTACTTGCTTGTCTGATAATTTTTTGGAAGCTTCGGCTGCCATGATGATATTTTTATTATTTGGCAGAATAATCACTTTGTCCGTCGGCAAATACTTGTATGCCTGGAAGATATCGTTAGTGCTGGGGTTCATCGTTTGTCCACCGCTGACGATACGCGATACTCCCAAGCTCTTGAAAATACGTGAAATGCCGTCGCCGGGAGATACCGCGACTACCGCGATTTGGCCTTCTTCAACCGGATTGGAGAAATCCTCTTCGCCGGATTTTCCTTTCATCTGTTCCATCAGGTTCTCAATGTAGACCTTCTGAACCGCGCCGTATTTCCCGACCAATTCGATAGGATCGTATTTTTTATCAGTGGGAACGTGAATATGCATGCGGTACATGTCGTCGCCTTCACCCACCTGGATGGAGGTGCCGATCTTTTCCAGATCTCCGTAAAACGATTCCAGATTCAGTTCACCTTCAGGTTTGAAATCGACCACGATTTCGAAATCCTGGCCCGCTTCGATCTCTTCGTGCATTTGACTCATCTGCAGGCTTTCCAGGCTGACTGGAGCGCGTTCGGCAGCGACTTCACCGATCTCAACCGTTTGGTGGGTGGCGTAACGGTAAATACCCTCCAAAATCACAACCAGACCTTTACCGCCGGAATCGACCACGCCGGCTTGTTTGAGGATTGGCAGCAAATTGGGTGTATTTTTCAGGGATTCCTCGCCTGCTTTGAGAGTCTTATCGAGAATATAAATAATGTCGTTCGACTCGCTGCGTGTTTCCTCGGCAGCCTTGGCCATATCCTTGGCGACGGTCAGGATGGTGCCTTCAACCGGGCGAACCACTCCTTTGTAAGCTGTGTTGCGGCTCTCGCCCAACGCTTCCACCAACAAGTCGGCATCCAAAACCGGTTTATCGTCCAGCAAGCGCGCAAATCCGCGCAGCAATTGAGAAAGAATAACACCCGAATTACCGCGGGCCCCCATCAGCGCACCTTGCGAGATCATGTGCGCGATCTTTCCTGCGCTGGTATCGGCTGATTCCGATATTTCGCTGTAAGCGGATTGCATGGTTAAAAACATGTTTGTGCCGGTATCGCCATCCGGCACAGGAAAAACATTTAATGAATTGACAACCTGTTGATGATTCCGCAGCCATACCAGGGCAGCAAAAAATGCGTGCTTGAGCGATTGCCCATCGATTGAATAAAGCGGTTCGTACTTTACCTGGTCCACGGATTGTGGATTACTTTGAACATCAGCCATTAATATGATCCCTTAACTACAAAGAATGAATTCAGAATAAATTAATCCGTGTCGCTGACCCGCAGGCCGCGCACGTGTACATTGACTTCGTTGACGGGAATGCCGACCATTTTTTCGACGTTGAATTTTACATTGTTCGCCACGCTTTGGGTAACGGAAGCGATGCGTGTGCCGTATTCAACGATGATGTACAGGTCGATGTTGATAATGTCTCCATCGTATTGAACAACCACGCCGGAGATGGGGGTCTTGGTGAATAAATTGGAGATTCCGCGCGCGATATTCTCGGTGGCCAAACCCACCACGCCGTATGATTCCAGCGCAGATTGAAAGGCAATCGTAGCGATCGCGTTGTAAGAGATTGAAATTTTACCCATGCTTTTTTTCGTTTCGCTCATCTTTTCAGGACCCTTTTTATATTAACCAATCAACTTGTTATTCGTTACGGTTTATGGTAAACTACTTTTTTGTTATTTACAAGGTAGAGATTTCGTATTGAAAGGAATGACCTATGGCAAAGTGTGAAAATTGTGGAAAAACAACCACTTTCGGGCATAACCGCAGCTTTTCATTGCGCGCAACGAATCGCAAGTTCCGTCCGAACCTGCAAACAGTTTCCGTGTATGAGAACGGTGTTATGGTGCGAAAAGTTTTATGCGCCAAGTGCATTAAAACCCTTTCCAAAGACGCGTAAGTATTAGTTTTTAAAAATCAAAGGCTGCGGATGAAAATACCGCAGCCTTTTTATTTTATCCTTTGAGCGCCCTTACTGCTGAAGCGATCCCTGCTGAATTATTGAAAATATAGGAACCGACCACGAATACATTTGCCCCGGCTTCTCGGGCTATCTTGATCGTGTCGGCATTGATCCCGCCGTCAACTTCGATCAGGATATCCAGTTTTTCTTCCTGAATTTTCCGGGATAATTCAGTGACCTTTTGCATGGTTTCCGCAAGAAAAGCCTGTCCGCCGAATCCGGGATTGACTGTCATGATCAGCACGTATTTCACCATGTGAAGTACGGGGAAAATCGATTGGAGCGGAGTACCGGGATTCAGTACGATCCCGGGTAGTTTGTTCTTCTTCTGGATATTTTGAAGGGTGCGATGGATGTGCGGATTGTTTTCCACGTGCACGCTGATATAATCCGAGCCTGCGTCGGCGAAAGCGTCGATGAACTGGTCCGGATTGCTGATCATCAGGTGCGTATCCAATGGTAGTTTGGTGATCTTGCGGCAAATCGAGGCGATTTGCGGGCCGAAAGAGATGTTGGGCACAAAATGGCCATCCATTATATCTAGATGGATCCAGTCCACCCCGGCTTGCTCAACTGCCTGGATCTGCTGCTCCAGCCTGGAGAAATCAGCATTTAGTATTGAAGCGGAAATCATCGGTTCCATATTCCATCCATTCTATTTATTGATTGACAGTATCACGTATATCCAAAATGGGATCAAACCCCCACCCAGGATGAGCGCTAAAAAACTGAGTAGGATTGTCAGCCAGTTGAATTGTCGGCTGGTCGATATTATTGATGAATCCTCCGTCTTGCGCTTTGGCTGCTGGGCTGACTGAATTCGCCGGTTATCCGGATTGGCAGGTGCCAGCGGTTTTCTGGAAAAAATGTCATTCTTCCATATCCCCTTTAGGGCTTCAACGAAAGCGTTGCCGTCAGCGAAGCGGTCTGCAGGTTCTTTGGACATAGCCTGTTGGATGAAGGTTTCAACTTCGCGCGGGAGATCGGCGCGCAATTTGCGAAGCGGCAGCGGCTGGTCTTCCCGATGCATGCGCGCCAACTCTACGGAATCATCGGCATCGAAAGGAGGGCGCCCGGCAAGCATTTCATAAGCGATCACCCCGAGCGAGTAGATATCCGTTGCGGGTGAAGGCGGCATTCCTCGAGCTTGTTCGGGAGAAATGTAATATGGCGATCCCCATACCACGTCGTATCGTTCATCGCGCGAGATGCTGTCCAGCGCGCGCGCGATGCCGAAATCGGTGATCTTGAGGACACCTGAATTCGAAACCAGCATATTCTGCGGTTTAACGTCGCAGTGCACAATTCCCGCCTGATGCGCGTATCCAAGACCTCTTCCGGCC
>CALGUJ010000078.1 GCA_937902055.1 uncultured Pelolinea sp. | reverse complement strand
ACCACCGAGATCTACACTCTTTCCCTACACGACGCTCTTCCGATCTGTGCTGGATACCGGCAACCTGTCCATGGGCGTCGGGCTGCTGGCGCGGCGGGCAGCCATCATGGCGGAGGCGGGTGAGAAAATCAAGACCATCCTGGCGGACATCGGCGACAAGGCCAAACGGACGTATACCTTCGCGGTTCTCTCCACGCTGGAATTCCTCAGGCGCAGCGGGCGGCTCTCGAACCTGCAATTCGGGTTAGGCAGCTTGCTGATCCTTAAACCGATCATCAAGATGAATAACGGCGTCACCGAGCTGGAGCGCACGCGCACCATCACCGGGTCGCAGCACCGCCTGCTGCATCTCGTGGAGGAAAAAGGGAAGCTCGAAGAGCTGGCATTCGTGCATACGCACGCCCCGGAAAAGATTGAAAAATTGAAAATCGACGCGGCATATCTTGTCCCGCAGGGAGAGAAGCCATTGGTGGGTGAAGTGACCCCCGTAATCGGATCGCATATCGGCCCGGGAGCGGTGGGCTTCTCCTTTATACAGGCAGGTTAATATGAAAGACCATAAAATGTTGATCGCAAAAATGGTCGCGCTGCTGGGCGCGCTGGCGCAGGGCGGAATCCTGATCTACGGATTCACGCGCGGAGATTTCGCGGCCGCCGGCAACTTCTTCTTCAAGGATCCCTGGGGCATCGTTTCACTGGTGGATGTGTACGTTGGATTCATGTTTTTCTGCGGTTGGGTGATTTACCGGGAGCAGCACCTGTGGAAAGCGCTGCTGTGGACGGCGGCCATCCTGATCCTGGGAAATTTCCCGGCAGGCGTTTACGCGTTCCTGGCCCTGCAAAGCAGCGGCAACAATTGGCGCAAGTTCTGGATGGGCCGCCATAGCCGGGAGGAGGCAAGCGCATGAAAAAAGAAAAAATCGCGATCATGCTCAATTTTGTCTCACTGGCCGCGGTGTTGGTGGTGAACTATCTGGCGGTCAATTTGCCCTTGAACAACCTGACCACCAAACAGATCTCGGACAGCTTTGACATTTATTTCGTCCCGGCCGGATACGTTTTCTCGATCTGGGGTTTCATCTACCTGGCGCTGATCGGATTCAGCATATACCGGGCATTGCCCAAGAACCGTGAAAACGAGAAATTCGCCAGAGTCGATGCATGGTTCGTTGCAGCCAATGCTTGCAACGTGCTGTGGCTGGTTTCGTTCCATTACCGGCAATTCCTGCTCGCGCTGGCGTTTATGATTATTCTTCTGATCGTATTGATCAATATTTTCGAAAAATTGGAGATCGGAAAACGCAAGTCCGACCTGGTATGGAGATGGGCGGTGGAAGTGCCGTTCAGCGTCTACCTGGGCTGGATCACGGTAGCCACGATCGCCAACGTGACGCAAGTGCTGGATTTTGTCGGCTGGAACGGATTCGGAATTTCGGAGGAAGTCTGGTTCCTGGTGGTGGTTGCCGCGGTGGTGATCATCTCGGCGGTGATGAGCTTCACGCGCCGCGCGTTCGAATACGTGCTGGTGCTGGTGTGGGCGCTGGTGGGAATCGCGGTGAAATTCCCGGAGGTGCCGCTGGTGAACTATTCCGCATGGGGCGGCGCGATCGCCATCACGGTGATCGATATGTTAGCGCTGATTGCCGCCTCCAGCCAAAAGAAATCCTGATATCAACGAATAATTAAATATAAAGCGTTCCCGCAGTTTCCAGCGAGAACGCTTTTTCATTTTAGACTTCCAACAAGCGCCAGGGTTGTTCCAGGTAGAAAGCCAGGGCCTGCAGGAACTGAGCCGCTTCGGCGCCGTCGGTAATGCGGTGATCGGCGGAAAGGGTGACTTTCATGCGCCAGCCAACCTGCAGGCTGCCATTTACAGCCACCGGCACTTCCAGGGCGCTGCCGACGGCCAGGATGGCGGCTTCGGGCGGGTTGACAATGGCGATGAATTCTTCGATATCGTACATGCCCAGGTTGCTGATGGTGAAGGTGGAACCGGCGATATCCTCGTTGCGCAGTTTGCCCTCGCGGGCAGCGCGGACGAGGCGGCCGGACTCGGCGGAGACCTGTTCGACGGATTTGCGGTCGGCGTTGCGCAGAACCACCGTGAGCAGCCCCTGTTCGAGCGCGACCGCGATCCCAATATTGATATCGCCATGCTGCAGGACGTTATTCCCATCGAGCGAGGCGTTCAGGTTGGGGTATTGGCGCAATGCCAAAGCCGCAGCGCGCACCAGGAAATCATTGAGTGAGATTTTTGCGTCCTTTTCGCGGGAGTCGTTCATCTGCCGGCGCATTTTCACCAGGTCCTGCACGTCGATGCTGCGGGTCAGGTAGAAAGCCGGAATGGCGCGCTTGGATTCCTGCATGCGGCGGCCGATGGCGGCGCGCAGCTTGCTCAGGGGGAGGGCACGGTCCTGCCCGGAGGCAAAAGCCGGGGAAGGACCCGCAGCCGGTAGCCTGGTGGACTTCAACGCGTTTTCCACGTCGCGCTTGACCACGCGCCCGCCGGGGCCGCTGCCGGCGAGGGCGGCGAGATCGACGCCGCGATCGCGCGCCAGAGCTTTGGCAAGCGGGGAGGCTTTAACGGAAGCGGTAGATTCAGGGCCTGCCGCGGCCGGCGTTTCCGCTTCATTGGCTGCATCCAATGGCGATTCGGGAAGCGGCGAAGCAGATTCCGCTTCTTCCATTTCCTCCGTTTTTTCTTTTTCCCCGGTCGCGTTACCGCCGCCCAGCAGGGCATCCAAATCGACCGTTTCGCCCGGCGCGGAAATCACCGCGATGGGCGCCCCGACCGGCAGGGTGGCATTGGGGGCGGCCAGGTGCTTGAATACCACGCCGCTTTCGCTGGATTCCACCTGCACCGTGGCCTTGTCGGTTTCGATTTCCGCCAAGGTTTCTCCCTTTTCAACTGCTTCGCCTTCGGCTTTGACCCAATTCATCAGGGTGCCTTCGGCCATGTCAAAGCCCAGCTTGGGCATTTCAATGATCTTTGCCATTATTTCATCACCTCCCGAACTGCCCGGACGATATCATCCATTTGCGGCAGAGCTAACTGCTCCAGCCGACGGTTATAGGGCAGGGGCACTTCTTTTTGCGCTACACGCCGGATGGGCGCATCGACATAATCGAAGGCATCCTGATAGATACGGGCAGACACCTCGGCGCCGACCCCGAAAGATTCCCAACCCTCCTCAACGATCACCGCCCGGTTGGTTTTTTTGAAAGATTCGATCACGGGATGCATATCCAGCGGGCGCAGGCTGCGCAAGTCGACCACTTCGACTTCAATATTTTCTTTGGCAAGCAATTCGGCAGCCTGCAGGGAAGGCTGTACCATTTTGGAGTAGGTCACCAGCGTGACGTGGTTCCCGGCGCGCTGCACTTTAGACTTGCCGATCGGGACGGTGTAATCGCCTTCCGGGACCTCACCGCGCTGCTGGTAAATGGTGGCATTCTCGATGAACAGCACCGGGTCATCCGAGCGGATGGCAGCTTTCAGCAGACCCTTGGCATCGGCGGGCGTGCCGGGCGCGACGACTTTCAGTCCGGGAAAATGCGCGAAGATGGCATCGGGCGTTTGCGAATGGGTGGCGGCCAACTGGCGGCCGCCGCCGCCGGGCGCGCGGATCACCAGAGGCACCTTCATCTGCCCGTTGAACATATAATGCAGCTTGGCAGCCTGGTTGACGATGTGATCCATGGCGACAAAAGCGAAGTTGATGGTCATCAATTCCGCCACCGGGCGCATGCCGGCCAGGGCGGCGCCAACGCCGGCGCCGACAATGGCCGCTTCGGAGATGGGCGTGTCGCGCACGCGTTCCGGGCCAAAATGATCCAGAAAGCCTTTGGTCACGGCATAGGTGCCGCCCCACACGCCGACTTCTTCGCCCAGGATGAACACCTTGGGATCGCGCTCCATCTCTTCCCAGAGCGCCTGTGAAATGGCCTCGCGCATGGTGATCACTGCCATGTTGCACCTCCATCAACCTCTTCGATTTCATCCACGTAGATATGTTCGAACAGCGCTTCGTCGGCCGGTTCCGGGCTTTCGTGGGCGAATTTGACCGCTTCTTCCAGCTCCTTATCCACTTTCTTTTCAATCTTTTGTAATTCTTCAGGCGTTCCGGTTTGACTTTCGACCAGATATTTTTGGTAGCGGTCAATCGGCCCGTGTTCCACGTATTTCTTCACTTCTTCGGGGGTGCGGTACCTTTCGGGGTCGCCCATGGAGTGCCCGCGGAAGCGATAAGTGAAGACCTCCAAAAATTGAGGCCCGCTGCCCTCGCGGATTTCACGCAACCGCTCGGCGACCATGTCTTTAACCGCCAGCACATCCATGCCGTCCACGTCGAACGCGGGCATGCCGTAACCACAGGCCTTGCGGATGATGGGGGAAACGGCTGAAGCCCGTTCCGGCGAGGTGCCCATGCCATAGCGGTTATTTTCGCAGACCCACAAAACCGGCAAATTCCAGGTTTTAGCCAGGTTGACGGCCTCGTGGAAAAATCCGATGTTGGTGGCGCCTTCGCCGAACATGCAGATAGTGACGCTGTCGCGTTTTTCAAGCAAGTCAGCCAGCGCCAGGCCTGCAGCGATGGGCAGGTGGGCGCCGACGATGGCGTGGCCGCCCCAATAATTCAGGCTGGTATCCGCCAGATGCATGGAGCCGCCTTTGCCGCCGGAAACGCCGGTGGATTTACCCAGCAATTCGGCCATGATTTTCTTCAACGGGATACCGGCATTCAGGGCTACGCCATGATCGCGGTAAGCCGTGATAACCCGATCCTGGGGTTGGCGGGCTGCCAGGATGCCTGTGCTGACAGCTTCCTGGCCGATGTAGAGATGCAGAAAACCGCCGATCTCACCTTTTTGATAGAGTTCGGAGGCGATCTCTTCCATGCGGCGGATGGTAACCATCTGCCGGTATAGATCCAAATAATCCTCTTTTCGCATAAAATGTCCTTCCTGCAAGAAAATCCAGAATAATTAAGACAATTTAACTCCGATTTAGGTCGGGCGGATATTTGCAATATATTAGAACCGGCCGAGGCCGGTTCTTGGGCAATAATGATTTGATTATTGAATTTACTTGAGTGCGGAGGTGCAGGCGGGGCAGCGGGTGGCTTTTTTGGGAATGGCGCTCAGGCAGTACGGGCATTCTTTGGTGGTTGGTTCAGCCGGTTTGGGGGCCGGTTTTTGCAGGCGGTTGATCTGGCGCACGATCAGGAAGATGACCAGGGCAACGATCAGGAAGTCGATGATCGTATTCAGGAAAAGGCCGTAATTGATGGTGGCCGCGCCGGCAGCCTGGGCAGCGGAAAGGGATTCGTAATTGCCGCCGCTCAAATCGATATAGAGGTCGCCGAAATTGACCTGGCCGAGCAGCAGCCCGATCGGGGGCATGAGGATATCATTGACCAGCGAGGTCACGATCTTCCCGAACGCGCCGCCGATGATCACGCCGATGGCCAGGTCGAGCACGTTCCCGCGCATGGCAAATTCCTTGAATTCTTTCAACATAAATTATTTTCTCCTTTTTCTTTTCGATTAAATTAACGCGGCGATTTTCGTTGGTAGGTTCCGAAAAATTCGCATTTCGCCAGGATATGACCTTGCATTTGCTCCAGCAATTCCTCTTTGGTAATCCCGGATTTGGCGGGAAATGCGCAATCGAGGGCATACAGTTTGAAGAAATAGCGGTGAACACCGCCGGGAGGGCAGGGGCCGGCGTAACCGGTGCGCCTGCCGGTATTGATGCCTTGCAGGCCGCCGTTGGGAAGATTTCTTTCTTTCGGCTGATCTTCCTCGAGACCGGGAAGTGAAGCGGGGAGGTTGAAAATCACCCAATGCACCCAGGTGCCGGCGGGAGCGTCGGGGTCATCCATGATAAGTGCCAGGCTTACAGCCCCTTCAGGAACATCTTCCCAACCTAACGGAATCGAGATATCGCTGCCTTCGCAGGTGTATTTTTCAGGAATCGGCATTTTTTCCTGAAAGGCAGGACTGTAGATTTTCATTTCGTCCTCCTGTTTTTCTATAATTAACTATATCTCAAAAAAGGGGTCATTGCAGCTGTTGAAAGACGCGCAATCCGTTGCGGCCGGAAGTTTTGGCGGCATACATGGCTTTATCGGCTTCTTCAATCAGGACTTCGAGCATAGGCAGGTCTTTGTCGTGGTGTGTGACGCCGAAACTGGCGGTAACGTGGAATTTCAGGCTGCCGGCCCGGATGGCCGTACGCTCAAGTTTTCGGCGCACGCGCTCCATGGCTTTCACCGCTTCACCCAGGGAGGTCTCAGGCATGAGGATCACAAATTCATCCCCACCATAGCGCCCGATGATATCGATATTGCGAACATTTTCGCGCAGCACGCGGGAGACTTCTTTAAGTACCCGATCTCCAACCAGATGGCTGTGCGTGTCATTGATCTCTTTGTAATTATCCAAATCCATCATGACCACGGCCACCGGCCTTTCCAGGCGGACAGAGCGCGAAATTTCGTAATCTCCAAACTCAAATAACGCCCGGCGGTTGAGCAGACCGGTCATATCGTCCGTGCTGGCGGCTTCCTGGAGCTGCTCAAACAGAATGGCATTCTCCATTGCCACAGAGGCATGCTGGGCAAAGATGGTCAACAAGTGCTGGTCGTTGCCGGTGAACTGAATACCCTCATCATAATGAAAGACGCTGATGCAACCCAGAATTTTCTCCCCGAAGATCAAAGGGGCGGACAGGGAGGCTTTGATGCGGGATTCCTCATAAGCGGGCATACGACCGCTCCATAAGGAGTAATCCCTGATGGCGATGGTCTTCCTTTGGGCTACGGCTTTGCCGACTGCGCCTTCGCCGACTCGCGTGCGCGTGCCGCTATAATCCTTATCGAGGTTCAACGAGGAAACGGTAATCAGTTCACGATTTTTTTCATCGTAGATAAAGAATTCCCCACCCTCAGCGCGCAGTAACTTTACAGCGCGTTCCAGGATGCTGCTCTGCAGCCGCGTGCGCTGCAACTCGGAAGAGAACTCAACCACCTCCGAGCGCAGGATACGCAGCTCGCGAGAAATCTTGCGGGATTCTTCGAGGGAACGGTTTTTAATGATCGTCAGGCTGATCTGGGTGGCAGCCTGCTGGCAGATCCCTTTTTCAAGCTCGGAAAAAAGACGCGGGGCACGGCTGGCAAAAAGGATCAATCCCAAATGCTGGTTCTTGGCGGACAGCGGAATCGCGATGAAGGATTTTCCGATCTTTTCAAAATCCAGCCCTTTGACTTTTCGGGCTTTTTTGTCTGCCTGGAAGATAAAATTCTCCTCGCGCACCTTTTCCAATAAATATTCAATTTCTTTGAACACTGCCTCATCAAGAGCAAGCCTGACCCCGGACTCAAAGACCTGAATCCTGCCGATTTCATCCAAAAGGATCAGCCAGTTCCGCTCAATATTCAACAAGGAACGCAGGTTCCGCGAAAGCGCCCGGATGGACGAATTGCAGTTATCGCGCTCGATACCGGTGCGAGTGATCTGATTCAGGCGGTATTGGAAGCGCTGGCCGGTTTGCAAATCCATCTCCGTCTGTTTGCGGTCGATGGCGTTCGAGATGATGGTCGAGATGATTTCAACCACGATCGTGGTTTGCTCATCCCAGCAGCGTTTTTGGTCGTTCAACCCAAAGGCGAGAATGCCAAAGAAATCCTCCGCGACAATGAGCGGAAAAGCGATGATGGAGGTAATTCCATTTTTACGTAGAAATTCCCGTTCCATTGTCGCTTCGATGGGGATATCGCCGGAGCTGGACAATATTACCGGTTTTTTGGCCTTGAATTCCTTCAGCGCCCAGCGCAGCGATCCGATATCCAGCGATAATATTTCCTTCTTCAAGGACGGCTTGCTGGCTTTCACCCATTCAAAAAACTGCGTGACCATGCGGTTTTCGTCCTGGTCGATGGCGGCAATAAATCCGAAATCCACATCCAGATAATTTCCCAGCTTGTTCAACACATCCTGAAGGTTTTGATCGATCTTGTTAATGGGAAGATTGATGAAACGCGAAGAAATTTCAGTCATTAATTGTGTATATCGTAGAAAGCCATTAATGCTGCGCTGCTTTTCGACCAAGGTTTTAAGCGAGCGATCGAACTCAAGGGATAAATCGGATAATTCGTCCGATCCGGGAAGAGAGAGTGGTTGATAATCTCCCTCCCCCTGCCGGACGGCGATGACCGCATTGTATAATTTGGAAAGACGCGCCAGGAGCGCTTTATCCAGAAAAACCAGGATGAACCCTCCCGCAATAATCCCGGTGAGAAGTATGGCAACCAGCATGCTGCGCAAACCCGACAAGCCTTGCTGATAGATGGCGCGGTATTTCGCCTGCCGGATAAAAAAGATCGGCGTACCCTGAAAATCATGGAAAAGAGAATAAAACTCAATGCGACTGCTGGAGGGTTTAACCACTGCGAGCTCTCTGCCGTTTTCATCCTGCAGCGGGAGTAGAGCCGCTTCGGTTGGAATTTGAGCCGGGGCGTAAGGCAGAATAGTAACCACCGAACTGACTGAATCCTCGACCTGCTTAAGGAAATCTCCCTGTAAATAGCGACCGAACACCAGCCAGCCGCGGCTGGGGCCCTGATCGCCGCTGGTGAGGATGGGCGAGACGCAATACATCACGGGGGCGTTCTCATCCCACAGAAAGCCTGAAAAAGCTGTTTCATCTGCCATGGAAGTCAAATCCGAACTCTGAAAATAATCAACCAAAGCGGCCTTGAGCGGGATGGTCCTTTCGAGTTCCAGATCATACGCTTTCTGAAATTGGACGTCCTGCCGGCGATCGAGAATGAGCGTAAAATTCAAATCCAGGTTTTCGAAAGTACCCTCCGGAAAATTGGATTCCAAAAAGCCGGGATCGTGAGTGGACATGAATTGGTAGGTATCGTCCCAGGCAGCCCAATCGGTGCAAAGGGCAGAAAAGTCGGCCTGGCGGGAATCCAACATGGAAAGCAGGTGTTCCGCATCTTCGCGGACATCAACGGATTCAAGGAGAAGATAGCTTTTTAAATAGAGGGTATGCGCAAATACACCCCAAATCACCAATATTACGATCACCGAGAATAAAATAATTAGAAAGGTTTTCCTTCTAAGGCTCATGGGTCAGAACGAAATTATTCATTATGATTGATCAATTCGCTCTTTATCAGTGACATGAAAATTTCCACGATGCGCGGGTCGAAATATTTCCCGCTTTGTTCGCGAATGTATTCGAGGGATTTTCTGGAGGGCCAGGCTTTGCGGTAGGGACGGTCGGAGGTGAGCGCATCCCAAACATCCACCACGGTGAATATGCGCGCCGAAAGGGGAATCTCTTCGCCTTTCAATCCGCGCGGGTATCCGCTGCCGTCCCATTTTTCATGATGGCAATAGGGAATGTCCAAAGACGGGCGCAAATGAGTGATCGGATAGATCAATTCGTAGGCATATACCGGGTGGCGCTTCATCACCACCCACTCCTCATCGGTCAGGGGGCCGGGTTTGAGCAGGATCGAGTCGGGAATGCCCATTTTGCCGATATCATGGAGGAGCGCGCCGCGCCGGATGTGGGTTAGTTCTTCGTCTTTTATCCCCATGGATTGAGCAATGCGCAAGGTGATATCCACCACGCGCTGGGTATGGCCCTCCGTTTCGCGGTCGCGCAGGTCGAGCGCTTTTGACCAGCCTTCCAGGGTGGTATCGTATGCCAGCGACAGTTCCACGTTGGTGCGGTGCAGGTCTTCCAGCAGGCTGGTGTTATCGATGGCGATGGCAGCCTGCCCGGCCAGCGTTTCCAGGAAATT
>CALGUJ010000077.1 GCA_937902055.1 uncultured Pelolinea sp. | reverse complement strand
CAAGATTGTAGATACCACATTCCTGTGTGACAAAACCATTGATTGATCGTGAGACACTCGTTATAAGAGCAGCATTCTCCACCTGAATTATTGCGATAGCTGACAGCAATAAGATTTCCAGCCGAAATCCTTCCTCACTCTGCTCGTCAGGATGACAAAATAAGGCATCATCCCGAACGCGGATTGTAAATCACACATTCGCCTGGACGCATGGAGGTACAGGTGACTAAATTCCTTGACCTATCTTTTTTACTCGCCTTCGTAACCAAGCCTTTCCCCCATCTTGAATTGCACCAGGCAGAAAATCAGAAGATCCACCGCCAGGATGTAAATGATGAATCCTGAGTTGGCGAAGGTCAGCTCCTTGAGTGTCAGCAGGGTGAGGATCACGCCAACCACCGAAGCCATCCACGGCCAGGCCAGTTCCGTCTCGGGATACTTATAAGCCTTAACAATGGTGGGTATGGCTGCCAAAAAATCGGCCACGATGCTGAAGAAGATGGCAATATTGCCGACTTTGGTGATCAGCCACAGGATCAGGCCGGCGACTGAAAGGACACCGCAGATCAGGTCGAAACGGGTTATTTTCCATTCGGACTTCTTGTTTACGAAAGAAGCAAGAAATGTGGTAAAAGGCAGAAAGCCGGTGCTGAAGGTCATCAATGCTTCCAGGCCGACGCCCTGTTTGACTTGCGCGGCAAACGCGATCAGGGGTGCAAACGACCACATCAGGAAAGAAACTCTGTTTGGTTTTACTTTCCCTCTAATGGTATCCAGAAGGTAAGCGAATGAACCGATTGCGCCGATCAGGGCGCCCGCGATGACGAAGTTTTGATTGAGCATGCGCACAAGTATAGCCGAAGCTTGAAAATATTGGACAATTTCCAAAATAATGGATGGAAAATTGCCCGGATGCGTTCTGCGTCAGAGTGGGAAAAAGACATATTGGTGAAGAAAATACTTACTCTTGCGCAATGCTTCTCATGTAAAATTAGGTTCTGTAAAATACAGGAGAAGCAAAATGGCGATGACATCCCGTGAACGAGTCCAGGCAGTCCTGCAGCACGAAGTGCCTGACCGCGTGCCGATCATCATCGGCGTCAGCAATGCCACCGGTATCAAGATGAAACCTTACCGGGCGTTGAAAGCCAAGCTGGGTATTCAGGCCCCGGACGAATATATCTACGATTGGCCGGAGTTGGGCACAGCCAAGGTCGATGAACAAACCCTGCAGCGACTGCATGGCGACGCGCGAGGCGTGCTCGACCGTTTCCCCCAGCAAGTGCAGGAACGCAATCGTACACGCGAACCGCATTCCCCCTGCATCGATGATTGGGGCATCGGCCAGATCGAGATCGAACCGGGAGTGTGGTTTCCCGGTTATCACCCTCTGGCTGAAGCCACCACGCTGGACGATCTGGAGAAATATAACGGTTGGCCGATGATGGATGATCCTTACCGCGTGGCGCAAGCCGCGCTGGATGCCGAAAAACTGGCTGGGGAAAATCAATATGCCATCCTGGCGACGCCCTGGTTGATGTTCCCGCTGGAGCGCGCTTTCGGCTTGCAGGGCATGGATAAATTCCTGATGAATCTGGCCATGCTGCCGGATTTTGCCGAGGCCATGCTCAGAAAGAACCTGAACCTATGCAAGCAGCACCTGGGCCATTTCCTGGACGCCGTGGGCGGCAATATCGATATGATCAAGATCGGCGATGACCTCGGTACTCAGGATCGTCTGATGATCTCGCCGCGCATGTACCGCAAGCTGTTAAAGCCCATCCATGCCGAGCTGATCCAGTTCATCAAGGAACGCACCAAAGCCAAAGTGTTCTTCCATACCGATGGCGACGTGTTTGACCTGATCGGCGATTTTATCGAGATCGGCGTGGATATCCTTAATCCCGTGCAAACTTCGGCCGGCAAAATGGCCGACCTGGAAGGATTGAAAAGGGAATACGGCCGGCATCTGGTCTTCTGCGGAGCTGTCGATACCCAATATATCCTTCCCAACGGGAACCCGCAGGAGGTGCGCCAGGAAATGAAGCGCGTCATCGGCGTCCTCGGTAGGGATGGCGGTTATATGGCGGCTTCCGTGCACACCATCATGAACGAGGTGCCTGCGGAAAACATCCTGGCGATGGCGGATGCTGTCCTGGATTTCGGAACGTATCCTTTGAAGTAAAAATGGCTGGATAAAATATTGCCTGCGAATACAGGCAATATTTATTTTTATGAGCGATTTTTCTTATTAAAGGTAAATGATGAACACAGAGACCCCTTCAGTAGATAACCTGATTGAAATACTTCACCGCATGCATGACGACCTGGGCAGCTTGGCCATGTCACCGCGCGAAAGGGTTGAAGCCGCCATCCAGCGCCGGCAGCCCGACCGCACGCCCTTCGATTTTTGGGCGATTCCTGAAATGATTGAAAAATTGAAAGCCTATTTTGCCGTTGATTCGGAGGAGGAAATCCTGCGCCTGTTCGGCATCGACTGCCGCATTGTAACCCCCGATTATGTCGGTCCGGCTCGGGAAACGCTTCCGGACGGCACCTATTATGCCCATTGGGGAACCCACCGCCGCCAGGTGAAAAACGATTTTGCCACGTACGACGAATATGCCAGCTTTCCTCTGGCGGCTTTTCAATCGGTCGGGGAGATCGAACAGTATTCCCGCTGGCCGCAGATCACCGATTGGGATTGGGCTTCTCTCCCCCAAAAAATTGTAAGCGTGAATAAGGAAGTTCAGTATCATATCCGCTACGATATCGGCGGTATTTTTGAAACCGCCTGGGGGCTTTACGGTCTGGATAAATTCCTGATGGATCTGATCGAAAAACCTGAAATTCCACTTGCCATCATGGATTGCGTAACCGACCGTTTGATCGCCAATTTTCGCCAGGTGATGAAGCACGCCGAAGGCATGGTGGATCTGGTGTACACCTATGATGACGTCGCGATTCAGAACAGCCTGCTGATGTCGAAAAAGATGTGGCGGAAATATATCCTTCCTTTCCACCAAAAACTCAATCAGGCGATCAAGGAATACGACGTGAAAATCCTCTATCATTCCTGCGGTGCGGTTTATGATCTGATCGAAGAATTCATCAGTGACATGCACATCGATATCCTCAATCCCCTGCAGCCGCGCGCGGCCAAGATGGACATGCGTAAGATCAAGGATGAATTCGGCGCGCGCGTGGCTTTCCATGGCGGCATCGACATCCAGTACACCATGCCCTTTGGGAGCACGGCCGAAGTGGCGGCTGAAACCCGCGAGCGCTGCGCCATTCTCGGGCAGGGTGGCGGATACATCTGCACCACCGCGCATTACATTCAGGCGGATACGCCCGTGGAAAACGTTATCGCGCTTTATGCAACCGACCGTACCTTGAATTGATTCCGTGTTTGCTTGAAATGAGGCCGGTATTTATTCAATACCGGCCTTTGTAATTGTGTTATGGATTGATTTATATTTTATAAAGAGGAACCGATTTAGAGCGATTCCTTCTCGTAAGGAACACCGGCCGAGGCCGGGCCTTGCGAGCGGCCAACCACGCCGGCCAGGATCACCATAGTCAGGACATACGGCACCATCAGCAGCAATTCCGCCGGGATCGGGAAGCGCAAAATGGAGAGGTTGGTGGAGAGCGATTCCGCGAAACCGAACAACAGCCCGGCCCCCAGCGAACCCACCGGCGTCCACTTGCCGAAGATCATGGCTGCCAGCCCGATAAACCCTCGTCCGGCGGACATGACTTGTTCGAAATATCCCAACGAACCCAGCGAGAAGTAGGAACCGGCAAATCCGGCCATCATTCCTCCTAGGATCACCACCAGGTAGCGCGTTCGGAATACGTTGATGCCCAGGGTGTCGGCGGCTTTCGGGTGTTCTCCCACCGCGCGCAGGCGCAATCCCCACCGGGTGTGAAACAGTGCGAAGGTCAGGATGCCGACCAGGAGGTACATGGCGTATACGAACATGTTATGGCTGAAGAGGATTGGTCCCAGGAAGGGTATTTTGGATAAAAACGGAATGCTGTAAGAAGGAAAGAATCCGCTTTGATTGAGATATTGCCATTCCGATACTTGCAGGATTTTGGTTACGATGTAGGATGTCAGCCCGACGGTGAAGATATTGATGATCGTGCCGGAGATGATCTGGTTGACTTTATATTTGATGGAAAGCATGGCGTGGATACTGCCGGTCAACCCGCCGGAAATGATTGCCGCGATCACGCCCGGCCACAATCCAAAGAGGCTTCCGAACATGGAACCCACCAGGGCGCCGGTGATCATCATGCCTTCGATGGCGATGTTGGTCACCCCCACGCGTTCGCACAAAATCCCGGAAAATGCGCCCAGGACGATCGGCACGCTGCGCATGATGGCCACCCTCAACATGCCCCCCACATTGATTGAACCTCCGCCGGCGCCCCATGCCAGGAAGCTGGTGGTCAGCAGGATGCCCACGAAACCCAGTATCCAGTTGGTTGCTTTCCCAAATCCCTTGATGAGTTGAAATGCACCCAGGAAGGCGCTGATCGCGCTGATCGCGATCGGGGCTGCGCGGGTGTTGAACACAAGGTCGGGGAGGGTGGCTTTCGAGCCGCCGGGGGTCATCACGAAAGTGGTTACCATCAGCGCATCCGTGCTGCGGATAAAGACATAACCGATAAAGAGCGCGATCAACAGGAAGAACGCTCCCATGATCACCTGCCGCAGGGTTTCGGGTTTTTCCCGGATGATTTTTTCTTTTTTCTGAACTTGATTGGACATATGCTCTCCTGTGGCGGTTATACCGGCTCATTGGCCGGTTTGGGCTCTTTCAGCCGGTAGATCGTGCGGATAATGGCCGGCGCGGCGATGAAGAATATGATGAAGGCTTGCAGGATGGAGATGATATCGATCGGGATCCCGGTGTTGATCTGCATGATCCGCGAACCGTGCCTTAAGAATCCAAACAGGATGGCGGTGATGATGCACAGCAGCGGATGATTGTTCGCCAGTAAAGCGATCGCGATCGCGTCGAAACCGTACCCGGTTGAAAGCGCCTG
>CALGUJ010000076.1 GCA_937902055.1 uncultured Pelolinea sp. | reverse complement strand
GTTCCTCCGGGAAGGTTGCGTTTGGAAATGGACTTCTCAAAGTTAAAAATATCAAGCACGTCGGCAGTGAAAGCCGGGTTGATCGCTTGAAAATCATCTAAAGGAAGCAGATGCAACGGAACGTGTTTGTCTTCCGATTTGCGGACTGCTTGCCCGACCAGGGCATGCGCCTCACGGAAAGAAATCCCTTTCGCCACCAGGTAATCCGCCAGATCCGTAGACAGGATTGCCGGATTGAGGGCGGAAATCATACGCCCGGCATTCACTTCCAATGAATCCAGCAAGCCAGCCATTACCGGCAGCATCAAGCATAGATTGTCGTAGGTTTCGAACACGGGTATTTTGTCTTCCTGCAGGTCCTTATCGTAGCTTGAAGGCAATCCTTTAAGCGTGGCCAGCAGGCCGGTCAGGCGGCCGATGATCGTTCCCGTCTTGCCGCGCGTCAATTCAAGCGTGTCGGGATTTTTCTTTTGCGGCATCAAACTGGATCCGGTGGTATAGGCATCCGAAAGGTGAATGAACCCAAACTCCGCAGTCGAAAAAAGAATCAAAGCCTCGGAAAGTTTGGATAAATGCACCGCGATCATGGAAGCGATAAACAAAAATTCCGCGGCAGAATCACGGTTGGAAACGGCGTCGATGCTGTTGGGCGATATCGAATCCAGCCCCAATTCGGCTGCCAGGTACGCGCGGTCGATGGGGTAGGGCGTGCCGGCCATGGCGCCGGATCCCAGCGGCAGTACGGAAACGCGTTTCTTCAGGTCAGCCAGGCGCTGCCGGTCGCGCATTAATGGCCAAAAATGAGAAAGCCACCAATGGCTGAGCAGGATCGGCTGTGATTGCTGTAAATGCGTATAGCCACTAATAATGACATCAAAATCTTTTTCAGACCTATTTATTAAAGATGATTGGACTGTTTTTATGTGGCTTTCGATTCCTTCCAAAGTTTCGATCATCCAGAGCGCCAAATCGGTAGCCACCTGATCGTTGCGGCTGCGTCCGGTATGCAGTTTGCCACCCACCGAGCCGACCAGTTCCGTCAACCGCCGCTCGATAGCGGTGTGCACGTCCTCGTCAGTAGGGAGGATGCAAAATTCTGAAGTCTCGATCTCCAAAGAGATTTTATCCAACCCTTCCAAAATCAAATCAAGTTCTTCCTCTTGAAGCATACCCGCTTTATTAAGCCCTTTTGCCCAGGCTTTTGATCCGCGAATATCCACTTTCGCCAGGCGGAAATCAAAAGAAATGGATGCGTTAAATTGCCATGCCAGCGGATCGACTCCGCTGGCAAAGCGTCCTCCCCACAGTTTAGTCACGCTGCACCTTTTCATAACCGAGTTCGGAGATCGAATCGGCCGCGCCATACAGAGTCGCTGAAGTCTTGAGATCACGGATGGCGGCAACTCTCATCGGCAGGCCAAACAGACTGATAAATCCGGCCGCGTCGCTTTGATCGTAAACACTATCCTGGGCAAAGGTGGCAAATTCTTCGTTGTAGAGGCTATAAGGGCTCTTGCGGGCAACAGCGGTTGCGCTGCCTTTATAGAGCTTCATCTTCACCGTACCGGTCATATATTTTTGAGTAACGTCTACAAAAGCATCCATAGCCTCGCGCAGCGGGGCGAACCATTGACCGTTATAAACCAGTTCCGCATAGCGTTGAGCAAGCAGGTGCTTATAATGAAGCGTATCGCGATCCAGGCAGATGGATTCAAGGTCCTGGTGGGCTGCCACCAGGATGGTGCCACCGGGGGTTTCGTACACCCCGCGTGATTTCATCCCGACCAGGCGGTTCTCGACCATATCCACGCGGCCGATGCCATGCTTACCGCCGATCTGATTGAGTTCCTTAACGAGATTGGCGGGAGAGATGGAGTTCCCATTCAGTTTGACCGGGAAACCATACTCGAATCCCAGCTCGACATATTCCGCTTGGTCGGGCGCTTCCTCGGGTGCAACGGAGAGCTGGAACATGGCTTCATCAGACTCATTCCAGGTATCCTCCAGAATGCCGCCCTCATGCGATAAGTGCCACAGGTTGCGATCGCGGCTGTAAATGGATTTCAGGCTGGAAGAAACAGGAATGTTGTGCGCGGCGGCGTAAGCCAGCGCATCCTCACGCGAAGTGATGTCCCATTCACGCCAGGGCGCGATGACTCTCAGGCTGGGATCGAGCGCCATGACAGTCAACTCAAAACGCACCTGATCATTGCCTTTGCCCGTGCAGCCGTGCGCGACCGCATCGGCGCCTTCCTGTTGGGCAATTTTAACCATGTGCTGGGCGATCAACGGACGGGCGATGGATGTGCCCAGGAGATATTTCCCTTCGTAAATTGCTCCCGAGCGTAACAATTTGAAAAGATATTCTCCGGCAAACTCATCGGTCAAGTCTTCAATAAAAATCTTGCTGGCGCCGGTTGCAACCGCTTTTTCTGGCAGATGGGAGAGTTCTTCACCCTGGCCGACATCGGCGGTGTAACAGATCACTTCACAGCCGTAATTTTCCTTCAGCCAGGAAACAATGACCGAAGTATCCAGCCCTCCTGAATATGCCAATACTACTTTTTTGATGGATGATTTCGAGATTGTCTTTGCCATGCTATTTTCTCCTGAGATAATTTGATTATTGGAATAAAGCCTGAAATATAAAAAAGCTTTCCGGAATTCGGAAAGCTTTTCATTAGTTCAAACGCTTTATTTAGGATTTCTATGAATTTTTCAATTCATGTAAGCGGAACAAGCCAACCAATCCGGTGATTTGGGTTGTGGTCAGCTGTCGTCGTAAGAAGGCTTGCACGAATTGCGTATTCATATTAACAATGGGCAGATGATAGCATGGAAAGCCGTCAGCGTCAATGAATATCACCTGCTTGCTAAGGGTCGATTTGTGTTTCGCAATTGGAAAAACTGTCCGTTCCATCTCCCCCGATGCAAATATCCGTACCGTCCCCGCCATCCAAAGTATCATCTCCACTGCCGCCAACAATACAATCATCCCCATCAATCCCATTCAGTACATCCGAACCGGAAGATCCTAAAATAAGATCATTGGTTGATGATCCATCAGTTAAAGTGTATACGGCGTTAAGACTCAATGCGTTGCATGCGGAAGGCTTTAATTGATCAGCGGTAACATCCTGTGTTTGGTATTCGATTCCAGATTCATTCACTGTATTGGTTGACGTGCGCGCAAAGATTGC
>CALGUJ010000075.1 GCA_937902055.1 uncultured Pelolinea sp. | reverse complement strand
AGGGCGTGGTGATCGGCGCGCCGACCTACGAAGGCACGCTCTTCCCCACCATGCAGATGGTGCTGTACATGGCCGAGATCAAACGCGCATTCAACAAGCAGGCGATCTATTTCGGCAGCTACGGCTGGGGCGGCGGGGCAACGCGTTTCCTGAAAAGCCAGTTCGAAAAGATGAACTGGGAATTGGGCGAGACGCTCGAGTTCGCCGGGCAAGCCCGCGAGGAGAACCTCACAGAAGCGTTTGAAATGGGGAAACGCTTCGGGAAGAAGATCCTGCAAGGGTAATTTTTTATCATCGGTATAAATGGCTCCGCAGGTTTCGATAGGGCGCAACCTGCGGAGTTTTTTTACGGGGATCACAAAGAAATCCGCGGTTAAATGCGGTCAAGAACCTGGAATAGGGCGATGGGTTGGAAGATCACCAACCCATCCTACGGCCCTGCATAAATCCGTATTCAAATACGGTTGAGATCCTGGAAGAGTGCGATGGGTTGGAAAAACACCAACCCATCCTACGGCCTTGCAGGATTGAAATTGCCGCGCTGTCTTTGGTAAATGCGCAATAACAATTAGGGTAAGACTTCTTGTTGGGTTGGAAGATCACCAACCCAACCTACTATAATTTTTAGAAATCCGGATTGATCGTGGCTGAGATTGCCCCGCTGTCTTTGGTAATTGCGCAATAACAATTGGGGGAAGACTTCTTATTGGATTGGAAGATCACCTACCCAACCTACTATAAACAAGCTATAAAAATTCGAAGCAACCTTAACTCCAATCCTGCGTAAGTAGTTATGAAAATTCGAAATCATCTTTCTGGAGGAAACATGGAAAATCGACACGGCATCGTATGGGGGATCCTGCTGATACTGTTGGGCGGGATCTTCTTCGTCACGCAGATGTACCCGGATATCTTCGGCTACGTTTACTGGCCATTCATCGTGATCGGCGTGGGCGCAGCCTTCCTGCTGGCAGCCATTCTGACCCGCACCGGCGGGCTGGCCATCCCCGGCTGCATCGTGGGCGGCATCGGCGGCATTCTGTATTACCAGGCCATCTCAGGCGACTGGGCCAGTTGGGCCTATATCTGGACGCTCATCCCCGGTTTCGTCGGATTGGGCGTAATCATCGCCGGGCTGCTCTCGCGCGAACATCCGCGCTTTGACAGCGGCGGCCTGGTGTTGATGGCCATCAGCGCCATGGGTTTCATTATCTTCGGCGGCACCTTCGGGCTCAACCTGGGCGTCGGCACGCTCTGGCCGCTGTTCCTGATCGGCATCGGCGTGATCACCCTTTTTTCCGCCCTATTCCGCAAGCGCTCATAATATAATGCTTGCATGGGTGAAAATAAACAAGTAGATTCAAGCGACTATTCTAAAACCATCGCCTGGCTGCTGGAGAGCCCCACGCCCTCCATCCGCTACCTGACGCTGACCCGCATTTTGGGAAAGCCGGAAGGGGACGCGGAAACGCAAGCAGCCAGGCGTTTGATAGCCAGCGCAAATCCCGTATTGCACATTCTTGAAAAGCAGCAGCCGGAAGGCTACTGGCAATATCAGAAACATTACTACTCACCCAAGTACCGCAGCAGCCACTGGAGCATGCTGCTTTTGAGCGAGCTGGGCATCGACCCGCAGCACCCCGCCATGCAAAAGGGCGCAGTTTTCATGCGCGAATGCATGGAAAAAGACATCCGTTTGCAGGGGAAGAAAGAGTCCTTTTGGGGTTGTTTGTGGGGTAACGTGCTGCGCTATCAGCTTTATTGCCAGGCCCAAGTGGAGAGCGTTGAATTCATCCTGGATTACGTCAACCGCGACCTGCTCAACCTCAGCCGCTGCCAATACAACAACGGCCTGCCCTGCGCCTGGGGTGTGATCCGCGATCTGTATGGGCTGGCACTTATCCCCGAAGTAAAAAGAAGCGCACAAAACAGGGAAGCCATCCAGGCAGGTTTGAAATTCATGCTGGAAGATTACGACCTGATGAAAGCCGATTATCCCTATGTTGAAAAGATCCACCCCACCTGGTCAAAACTGAGCTTTCCGCTTTTTTATCATGCCGATACTTTATTTGTATTGCGCGTTGCCAAAGAACTGAACGCGCTGGATTACCCGCAAGCGCAGCGCGCGCTGGAATGGCTGCGGGACCAACGCAATCACAACGGCACGTGGAGCGGCGGCAGCCCCTTCCAGCAGCGCACCTGGCCGGTGCTGGCGCAGGGCGACAGCATCAACCGCTGGATCACCCTGCAAGCCCTAAGCGTTCTTTCCTGAACCCGTTAAAGCGGGATGATACAATTCAAGCGTATGACCTATCCATTACGCCTGGCTTTTAATCACGGAATGCTGGAATTCCCGCAGTTCCTGCCGGATGCCACTTTCGGGCAGGTGCGCGGGCTGGCCGCCGAGGAAACGGCGCAGTGCGGCATCCGCGCCATGATGATGAACACCTTCCACCTGATGCAAAAACCGGGCGCCACCACGGTCAAGTCGCTGGGCGGCCTGCATGCCATGACCGGCTGGGAGGGCATCATCTTCACCGATTCGGGCGGTTTCCAGGCTTATTCGCTCATCCGCCAGGGGCCGCGCTTCGGCCAGTTCACCGATAACGGGCTGGTATTCAAGCCCGAGGACGGCGAGCGCAAGTACCAACTCACCCCGGAAAAATGCATCCAGTTACAGCTCGGCTTCGGCTCGGACCTGCTGTTCTGCCTGGACGACTGCACGCACATCGACGACGACATGGCGCAGCAGGAAGCCTCCGTGGAACGCACCATACGCTGGGCCAGGCGCTGCCGCATGGAATTCGACCGCCTGCTGGACGAGAAACGCCTGGCGCAGGAGCGCAGGCCAAAACTCTTCGCCGTGGTACAGGGCGGCAATTCTACCGAATTACGCCGGCGCTGCGCCGGGCAACTGTTGGAGATCGGCTTCGACGGCTACGGCTATGGCGGTTGGCCGCTGGACAGCCAGGGCAACCTGGTGGAGGATATGGTCTTTTTACTGCGAGAACTGATCCCGGCGGAATTCCCCCTGCACGCGCTCGGCATCGGTCACCCACCCTACGTAGCGCGCTGCGCGGCAAAGGGCTACGGACTGTTCGACAGCGCCATGCCCACGCGCGACGCCCGCCACGGGCGCCTGTACCGCTTCAATTACCTGCCCGATAAAGCCGCCCTGGTCGAAAAGGATGACTGGTTCGGCTACGTCTATGCGCATGACGAACGCTACATCAAGTCCAGCCAGCCCATCGAGGAAGGCTGCGACTGCCCCGTGTGCCGCCGCTATTCCATCGGCTACCTGCGCCACCTGCACAAACTCAACGACAGCCTCTATCAGCAGCTATCCACACAGCACAACCTGCACTTCATGGCGCGCCTGATGGAGCGGTTGCGCCCTTACCTGCCATGAACGAGCACAACCTCCAAATCCAGGAAATTGTCAGCGCCGTGCTGTCCAAGCCCAAATACAGCGCCATGCTGCCCGATCTCGCCATTAGGATTGCCGAGCGTGAGCTGGCCAAGGGGCGCAAGCCCAAGGAAGCCATTAAAGAAGTCAGCGCCAAACTGCACCAGGTGGGCGCGGCTTACTTCAAGCTGGCCCCCCGCTACGAACAATGGAAAACCGAGCTGGAAAACCTGCCAGGCGACCCGTCCGGCGAGGGCGTGCGCGCCTTCTGCTTAAAAGTCATGCAGGCGCACAGCTCCACAGCCGAACGCCTGCCCATTTTGGAGAATTTTTTCAGGGAGACGCTGGCTTCGCTGGCGCCGCTGGAATCGCTGGTTGATCTGGCTTGCGGGCTAAACCCGCTGGCGCTGCCCTGGATGCCGCTGGCGCGCGGCGCGCGTTATGGCGGCTGCGACATCTTCAGCGACCTGATCGATTTCGACAATGCTTTCCTGACGCACTGCGGCCTGCAAGCCGGGCTGATCAGCGCCGACGTATTCTCATTCACCATACGCAAGCCGGTGCAACTGGCGCTGCTGCTGAAGAGCCTGCCCTGCCTGGAACAACTGGAAAAAGGGCGCGGGCAGGAATTAGTCGAGCGCATTCCCGCCGCCTTTATCTTGGCGAGTTACCCCATCCGCAGCCTGGGCGGCAAATCCAAAGGCATGCGCCAGACCTACTCCGCCCAGTTCGAGGCCCTGACCGCCGGAAAAAAGTGGAAAGTCACGCGCTTCGACTTCCCCAGCGAATTGGCTTACCTGGTTGAAAAATGAGCCCGCAAAAGAGCAATGATCTGGAGGGGTTGATGGCGCAGCTGCGCGCGGGCAAGACCTACAAAGGCCTGGATCTGCCCGAGGAAACCCTGCGCGACCTGCTGGCGCTGGAATTAGCGCGCTACAAAAAACCGGCCGAGGCATTAAAAAGCGCGCGCGCCAAACTGCACAACGTGATGGCACCCTACCTGGGCGACCTGGATTACGCGCAGGCTACACAAGAACTGCAAACGGCTTTCAGCGATGGACCGCAAGCGGTAAAAGACACCTGCCGCGCTTTTTTAAAGCAGCACGATTCCACGCGCGAACGCCTGGCTTATCTGGAAGATTTCTATAAAGGGATTTTCGCGGTCTGCGGGCAGCCGGCATCCGTGCTGGATCTGGCCTGCGGGTTGAACCCCTTCGCCCTGCCCTGGATGGGCTTGCCCTCCGGCGCGCGTTATTACGCCTACGACATCCACCCGCCGCGCGTGGCGCTGATCAACGAGTTCCTGCGCTTGAGCGGAAAAGAAGCATTGGCCGAAGTGCGCGACATCCTGGTGCGCCCACCGCAGGTGGAGGCCGACGTTGCCTTTCTCTTCAAAGAAGCCCACCGCCTGGAAAAGCGCCGTAAGGGCTGCAACCGCGCTTTATGGTCGGCGCTGAAAGCACGCTACCTGTTCGTTTCGCTGCCGCGGCGCAGCCTGGACGGCAAGCGCGACCTGCGCGAACGCATGCGCGGGCTGGTGGCGGACAACCTCGACTCCGCGGACTGGGAAGCGCGCGGCGAGCTGGACTTCCCCGGCGAGACGGTGTTCTGGATGAAACGGCATGGCTAAAATAACGCCGCCCGCCTACACCTTCGACTGGCTGGCGCAGGCCGATCCTGACCTGTACGCACGCCTGCTGGAACTGCGCGGGCAGCCGCTGGATCTTTCGCTGCGGGTCAACGCGCTCAAGTGCGAGCCGGAAGTCGCCATGCGCAAATGGGCTGAACTCTACGGCTGGCAATATGAAAGCGTACCCTACTGCCCGGGCGGTTACTGGATCAAAGAAGCGCGCATCGCGCCCAGCAGCACCATCGAGCACCGCCTGGGGTATTACTACATCCAGGAAGCCGCCTCCATGCTGCCGGCCGAGCTTTTTGATTTCAGCCATACCGATCACCCTCTCATCCTGGACATGGCCGCTTCCCCCGGCGGCAAAACCATTCACCTGGCTGACCGCGCGCACGACCGCGGTTTCATCGTGGCCAACGACGCTTCCCGCGGGCGCATCCCCGCGCTGCGCATCGTGCTGGGCACCTGGGGCGCCATCAACCAGGCCGTCACCTGCCTGCCGGGCGAATGGTTCGGGGCGCACTATCCCGAGACTTTCGACGCGGTGCTGCTGGACGCGCCCTGCTCCATGCAGGGGCTGCGCGCCAGCGAGTCGCACAAGGCGCGCAGTATCACCCTCACCGAGGTGGAGGCGCTGGCCGAGCGCCAGGCGCGCCTGCTGGAAAGCGCCCTGCGGGCAGTCAAAGTCGGCGGGCAGGTGGTCTACAGCACCTGCACGCTCACCCCGCAGGAGGACGAGGGCGTGTTGGCCGCTTTGCTGGAGCAATTCCCCGGCTGCTTCACTGTCGAGGACGCCAACAATCGCCTGCCGCGGCCCGCGCCGGGGCTGGAGACTTTTGAAGATAGGACCTTCCCCAAGGACCTGCGCAAAGCCGTGCGCCTGTGGCCGCACCTGTTCAATACCGCCGGATTCTTCGCCGCGCGCCTGACCAAGACCGCCAGCCTGCCCGCGGCGGCCTCCGCTTTCAACCCGCACACCGCCCGCCCGCCGCAGATAAAACTTCCTCTGCCGGTGGAAACACGCGGTATGGTCGACTACCTCAACGGGCAATATGGCCTGGAACTGGAGCAAATCCTGGCGGAAAACGACCTGCAGATTGCCGAGATTGGGGGAGAGTTCCATCTGGTCGGCAAAGCGCTCAATGCGCGCTTCCACGCGCTGCCCTGGCTGAGCAGCGGCATGCCGCTGGGCAAAGCCCTGCCGGAAGGTTGGCAGCCCTCGCACGAATTCGTCAGCCGCTTCGGCGACCGCTTCACGCGTCATATCCAAATTTTGGAGGATGAGCACCTGCCCGCCTGGATGCGGGGCGAGGACCTGCGCGGCTACCCCGCCGACCCGGGCTTGCGGGGCGAGGTGGTGGCGGTGCGCGACGCGCTCGGCCGCAACCTGGGGCGCGCCAAAGTGCTCGAGAACCGCCTGAGGAATTTGCTGCCGACACGGTTATTTTAAATCCCCACGATTGAGTGCTTTCCAAAGGGCTTTATAATGAAGCCGACAAGAGGGTATAGAAATGAATATCTGGACATCCCTGGGAATCAATCTGATCATCTTCATCCTGTTCTGGTTGGTGGTCTTTTTCCTGCCTCACAAGATCAGCGTAGCCGGCATCCCGAAGGGATTCAGCGAAAAGCAATGCGTCGTTAACAACATTACCCTGAATTACGTGGAAGGGCCGAAAAACGGGCCGCCCTTTCTGTTAATTCCGGGGCAGATGGAATCCTGGCAGGGCTACAAGGCGGTCATGCCTGAATTGACCAAAAAATACCACATCTTTTCGGTCGATCTGCGCGGGCACGGCCGATCCACACGCACGCCGGGACATTATTCCTACAACACCTGCGGAGATGACCTGAAGCAATTCATCGCGCAGATGATCGGCGGACCGGCCATCGTCTCCGGGCTTTCCTCGGGCGGCGTGCTGGCGGTCTGGCTGGCGGCTTACGCCCCAGAGTGGGTCAGAGCGGTCATTTCCGAGGATCCGCCCATGTTCTCCTCCATTTATCCGCGCATTATCGAAGAGCGGTACATGCGGCGCATGTTCCAGGTGGCTATTGACAATCTGGGTTCACCCGGCGGGCCCAACCTGGAAGCTTACCTGGCCAATTCCGGCGCGCCCAAAGAAGGGCAGGAAGAGCTGTTGATGGTGCCACCCGCGGTACTGAAGATCTTGATGGCGCTCTATGCGGTCAACCGCCGCTTGAAACCCAGCCAGCCCTACGACGTCCCCTTTCTGCCGTTTGAAATGCGCGTGGGCGTGAAATTCTTCATGGAGTATGATGTGGATTTTTCAAAAGCCACCATCGACGAGCGCCTCAGCCGCGATTTCGATCCAGTGGACGCGTTGAAAAAAGTTCAATGCCCCATGCTGTTGATGCAGGCGCACTGGTCACGCCACGCTTACTGGGGGCTGCTGGGCGCCATGGATTCACAGGACGTGGAGAAGATCAAATCTCTGGTTGGGAACCTGCGCTACGCTTTCATCGATTCCAGTCACGGCATTCACATTGGCGAACCGAAATGGTATTTGCAGCAGGTGGAAACTTTTTTACAGCAAGGCAATTCAGATAGTCTTTAGTCCAAACGCCTGCCCGGCCCGCGGTCAATCCCGCGGGTCCATTTCCCCCAGTTGATAGAGCACCAGCGCGGGCGCCAGCACAGCGGCTGTCTCCATGCGCAGGATGCGCCGCCCCAGCGAAAAAACGCGCACACCCGCCGCGCGCATCTGCCCGGTTTCGGAAGCGTCGAAGCCGCCCTCCGGTCCGACGAACAATCCTATTGTTCCCTTGCCATCAAAACCCGCCAGGGCGCTGCCCAGGCTGACCTGACGCTCGTCCTCCCAGGCCGCCAGGTTCAGTACATGCCTGGTAGCCTCCGCTTCCACCGCCTTAGCCAGATTCAGCGGCGGCAGCAATTGCGGAACGCGCCCGCGCCCGCACTGCTCGGCGGCTTCGCGCAGGATGCTTTCCCAACGTTCGCGTTTCTTCCCGAAAGAATCTGCGCATTGGATCAGGGAACGGGAAGAGATGAAAGGTTGAAAGGCCGCCACCCCCGCTTCGGTGCCTTTCTGCAGGATCAACTCGAACTTCTCGCGCTGGGTCAGGGAAATATACAGGGTCAGTCGGACAGCCGGTTCGGCCGGATTCTTTTCTTTGGAGAGGATTATTCCTTTGAAAAGTTCCTGCGGATTCTTTTCCAGGCGCAGGCGGTACTGTATGCCGCGCCCGTCCAGCGCGATCCCCTCCTCACCCTCTCGCAGGCGCAGTACGCGGCTGAGCTGGTT
>CALGUJ010000074.1 GCA_937902055.1 uncultured Pelolinea sp. | reverse complement strand
TGGTCAACCGTAAAGCCTATGAGGATTACCAGGCCTATATCGACGAGATGTACAAGGCCGGCGCGCGCATCCTGACTGGCGGGAAAGTCCTCAAGGATGGCGCCTTTGCCAAAGGCTACTTCTGCGCGCCCACCATTGCGGTCGACCTGCCGCTCAGCCACCACCTTTGGAAGCAGGAAATGTTCCTGCCCATCACCACCGTCATGGCGGTGGACAGCCTGGAGCAGGCCATGCGTTACGCCAACGATGTTGCCTACGGACTGACCTCCGGTTTTTACGGCTCGCTGGAAGAAGCCAAATGGTACTTCGATAATATCCATGCCGGCGTAAACTACGCCAACCGGCCGCAGGGCGCCACCACCGGCGCCTGGCCTGGTTTCCAGCCCTTCGGCGGCTGGAAAGGCTCCGGCTCGAGCGGCAAAAATGCCGGCGGGCTGTATTACGTCCAGCTTTACATGCATGAGCAGATCCAAACGCTGATCCAGAAAGCGTAAGGCAATTCTACAGGGCGGGAGATACTTCCCGCCCTTTTTTGACAACTCAATGAGGGTTGGAATGCCAGCGAAATGATGGGTGTGAATTCATGTTTGTCCGTGGTAAGGTATAATCGGATTTTATTTCCCGTCTATTTCCTCCAACTCATCCACTACGTAATTTTCCAGATGGTTCAAATTCGCGTCCGATTCCGTGATGACTTTGCCTTTGACTGAAACACCCGCCTGATGCACCGCTTGCGAATCACCGCTCACCAGCGGATGCCAGGCGGGCAGCGGCTTGCCCTCCAGAACCAGTCGATAGGCGCAGGTTTCCGGAAGCCATTTCAACTTTTCAACTTTGGATGGTGTCAACTTAATACAGGTCGGCATGGCGCTGCGCCGTTCGGAATACAGCCTGCATTCGCAGATCTCCAAATCCAAAAAACGACAGGCTACGTTGGTCAGGAACACCTCGCCGGTTTCCTCGTCCTCGATCTTATACAGGCAGCAAATGGCGCAGCCGTCGCACAATGACTCCCATTCATCCAGGGTCATCTCGGTCAGCTTTTTGGATTTCCAGAAAGGGTTGTCGGGGGTCATCGTGTGGCGTGGCTGCTCTTGTCGGCTGCATCCCGCAGCAGGTCTGCCAGCGCGCGGGCTTCTTCAGCGCTCAGGAAAATGTTGGTCTCGTCTGCATAAAGAATTTTTTCCTCATCCGGCCCGCATTCTTTCAGACAGATGCAAATATTGTCTTCATATTCCTTGTCCCGCGGATCGTAGAAAATATTGACGACCAGGCTGCCGTTCAATAATTCAAGTGCCATCTAAACCTCCGATTGAATCATGAAGAAAGTTCAGCACCTTAATCATAATGCCTGTTGGGAAATTTTTGCAAATCCCCCGGCTGTTGGTATTGGCTTCCCGGCGGTAAAAAAATGAGGGTAAAATGCAGATGACATCCTTTGAGAATCCTCAAAGATCCGGAATGCAATTTCAAATAAATCGCGAGAAGTGGAGTTTTCATGCTCAATAACCCGATATCCAAAATTCTGTTGATGGGAATGCTGGCTGCTGCGGTCTTGTCCGGTTGTTCAACGGAACCTGAAAGCCAGCCGGATGCCGGTGCGCAAGTAACCGAGCCATTGAAAGGCGGCAGCGGTAAATTATTCTTTGCCGCCCGCGCCGGCTCCAAAAGCCAATTCGATGTCTATTTTTTAAACCTCGAGACAGGAAAGTCCTACCAGTTGTCCGATAACGGCGAGGCGGATATTTCACCCGATTTCACCAGCGCGGGCAACCTGCTGGTGTTTTCCACCAACCGCGGCGGCAGTTACGATATCTTCCGAATGGTGCTGCCGGATGGCGGCGTCGACCAGTTGACCACCGCCAGTTCAGACGAAACCGAACCGCGTATTTCACAAGATGGTAAATATGTGGCATACCAATCCGATGGCAGCGGCGATTACGATATTTGGGTAATGAATCTGTCAGATGGATCCACTGATACTCTGACCACCGAAGATACCCAGGAAACCCAGCCGGGCTGGTCGCCGGACGGCAGCCGCCTGGTGTACGTCTCCAACCGCGACGGCGATTTTGAATTGTTCAGCATGGCGGCGGATGGCACTGACGTACGGCAGCTTACCGAAAATGAAGTGTACGATGCCGCGCCGGTATGGTCGCCAGATGGCGGGCGCCTGGCTTTCATTTCGAAGCGCGATCTACATTTTCAACTTTTTCTACTTGACCTGCAAAGCGGCGAAGAGCGTCAGCTCACGGATAGCGCCACCACCATTCATTCTCCCGCGTGGTCGCCGGACGGAAAATTCATTGCATACGTCAGCGAAAGCGGAAAAAACTGCCAGCTCAACGCCTACGAACTGGCTACTGGGAAATCATACCTGGTGACCAGCGGTTTCTCGAAATATTCCGGATTGTCCTGGGAGGATTGATCGACCTCCGATAAAGAAAACGAAAAGCCGTGCGATCCGCACGGCTTTTTTTGTATTTATGACTTTAGTCAGTCGAGCGAGCGAAGCGAGGGAGACAGAAATCCACCCG
>CALGUJ010000073.1 GCA_937902055.1 uncultured Pelolinea sp. | reverse complement strand
TGCACTATCGAGGAACGCGAGGAATACGAACCGCACCTCGATAACGGCGTGATCGTATACGCCGGCGTGGATTACGCGGATATTCTGCACCAGGCGGAAAGTGAGGTCGACATCGTTCTGTGGGACGGCGGCAACAACGACTTCTCATTCTATGTGCCCGATTTCTCAATTGTCGTAGCCGACCCGCACCGACCCGGACACGAGGTCAGCTACCATCCCGGTGAGACCAACCTGCATTTGGCAGACGCGTTTGTGATCAATAAAGTTGACACCGCCGAGCCGGAAAACGTGATCAAAGTGCGCGAATCCCTTACCCGCCTCAACCCCGAAGCAGTCATCATCGAAGCGGCTTCGCCATTGTTCGTGGATGATCCTTCAGGCATCAAAGGCAAGCGCGTACTGGTGATCGAAGACGGCCCGACCCTGACCCATGGCGAGATGAAATATGGCGCGGGCTGGGTGGCGGCGCGGCGCTTCGGCGCAGCAGAAATTGTCGACCCGCGGCCATTCGCGGTGGGTAGCATTGCGGCGACTTACCAGAAATATTCCGGCACCGGCCCGATCCTGCCAGCCATGGGTTACGGAGACGCCATGATCGCGGACCTGGAACAAACCATCAACCGCTCGGACGTGGATATGGTCATCTCGGCTACGCCTATCGATTTGACGCGCGTGATCAAGGTCAACAAACCGATGCAGCGCGTGCGCTACGAGCTGCAGGAGATCGGCACACCCACCCTGAAAGATCTGCTGGGCAAGAAATTCGGCAAGTAAATTATTAGAAATCAACGAAAAGAGGCTGCGATTCGACGAATGCGGCCTCTTTTTGCTTAAGCCACGGGCATACGTGCTTTATAATAAGCCCATGTTTGTTGATGAAGTCGAAATTGAAGTCAGCTCCGGAAAAGGCGGGGATGGCATGGTCCATTTCCACAAGGAAAAATATGTCAACCGCGGCGGCCCCGATGGCGGGGATGGGGGTAAGGGCGGCGATATCGTTTTCCGGGTAAACCCGCATATGAACACGTTAGAAGTTTTCCGCCATCGCAGTGTGTACAAAGCCGAAGACGGCAAACGCGGAGGCGTGAACAATATGACCGGAAGATCGGCGCCCGATCTGGTGATCGAAGTACCGCCCGGAACGCTGGTTAGCGACAAGTCCAGCGGAGATGTATTATTTGATCTGGTTAAAAGCGGAGATATGTTTGTGGCTTGCCCGGGGGGGCGAGGCGGCCGGGGGAACCCCAAATTCGCCAATGCCCGCCGTCAGGCGCCGCGTATTGCCGAGAAAGGCGAACCGGGGCAGGAGAAGACGCTGCATCTGGAACTCAAGCTGATCGCCGACATCGGCATCATCGGCATGCCCAACGCCGGCAAGTCGAGCCTGCTGGCGGCGGTCACCAACGCCAAACCAAAAATAGCTAATTACCCCTTCACCACTCTGATCCCCAACCTGGGCGTGGCCGTACTGAACGACGAAGTCACCCTGGTACTGGCGGACATTCCGGGGTTGATCGAGGGAGCGCACACCGGGCTGGGCCTGGGTGATGCTTTCCTCAAGCACATCCAAAGGACCCGAGTGCTTATCCATTTGCTGGACGGCACCTCAGCCGACCCATTGGCGGATTACGCCCAGATCAACACCGAACTTGCGCTGTTTGACCCCGAATTAGGCCGGAAGCCACAGGTAGTGGCTTTGAACAAGATCGATCTACCGGAGGTGGCCGAACGCCTGCCCCTGATCGAAAAAGCGTTCAAGCAGAAAAATGTTAATCTAAATCCGGTTTCGGCAGTATCGCGGCAAAATCTGACTGAGATCCTTTGGAAAGCGCATCAGGAATTGGTCAATTTGCCGGAAGAAATAACCGAACCCAATCTGCCGGTTTACCGTCCCGAAGCCAGAGAAAGATCATTCGAAATTGTGCGCCTGCCGGATGGCTGGCAGATCAAAGGCGAGGCGATCGAACGCGCGGCAGCCATGACTTACTGGGAGTATTTCGAATCGGTGCGCCGTTTTCACCGCATTCTCGAATCAATGGGCGCGGAAGCTGCCCTGACTGAGGCCGGGGTGCAGGAGGGTGATCGGGTTGTGATCGGCAGGCACGAGCTGGTGTGGAGCGAAAATTGGCAGGATTGAGCGGCAAGCGAAAACGATTAGGGATTTTCGGCGGCACGTTCGACCCTCCGCACGTGGGCCATTTGATCCTGGCCATGGAAGCTTACGATCAATTGCACCTGGATCGGGTGCTGTGGGTGCTCGAACCCAACCCTCCGCACAAGGCGGGGAAAAAACTGACTCCCATCGATATTC
>CALGUJ010000072.1 GCA_937902055.1 uncultured Pelolinea sp. | reverse complement strand
ATGCCCACCACGCCTTTTTCCCAGCCGGATTTCGCCAGCACCAGCACTGCGTATTGGGCGAGGGCAGGTTCTTTTTCCAACATGGTGCGTGCGGATTGGTAGACCCCTTCCACAGCCAGTTTGCGCTGGCTGTTCAGGTCTTCCAACCAACCGGCGGTTTGCTCAAGAAATCCCGTATCTTCCGAGAGCAGAAAATCCACATTGCAACCAGCGTCTTCCAGCCGGCCGACGGCGTTTAAACGCGGGGCGAGCGTGTAACCGATCAGGCTTTCGGTGATGCCGGTGTTGCGATATCCCGCGCAATCCAGCATGGCGCTCAGCGCGGGGCGCAGTCCGGCGGCCATACGGCGCAGGCCGAGCTGGGCATAATAACGATTCTCGCCGGCCAGTTCGACCAGGTCGGCGATGGTGCCGAGCGCTACCAGGTCGAGATAATCCCCGGCCGTATCGCTTAGGTCGATCGATTCGAACAATCCGCGTATCAACTGGAAAGCCGTGCCCACGCCCGCCAACCGGCTCATTGGATGGCCTTCAGGCAGCAAGCGTGGGTTGATGGTTGCCAGCGCAGGCGGGAGCAGCTCCGGCAAGGAATGGTGATCGGTCAGAATCACGTCCAATCCCTGTGTGGCGGCGTATTGCAGCGCATCCAGTTCCGAGATGCCGGTATCGCAGGTGATCAACAGATCCAAACCGGGTTGCATGAAATCTTTCAAGAATTCTGTGCGGATGCCATGCGACTCACGCGCCCGGTTGGGAATGTGGAAACGCACCTGCGCACCGGCCCGGCGCAATCCATGCACCAGCAGCGCAGCGGAGGTTTGCCCATCCACGTCGAAATCGCCCCAGATGCCGATGGTCTGCTTGCGCGCGATGGCCTTTTGAAGGCGCGCCACCGCTTTTTCCAAATCTGGAAAAACGAAAGGAGATGCCGGGTCATAATGGGCAGGATCAAGGTAAGCTTGCGCGTCCGTCAATGCAGTCAACCCGCGCCTGGCGAGCTGTTCCGCAAGCAGGATGCTGTTCCCGAAATGGTCATTGATTTCGGGAGATGCGGTGTTTGGTTGGGGATCTAGCCATTTCATGCAGGCATCCTAAAAGGCGATTTCTTCCTGCGCGTCAAAATCGAGGCCGGAGAGAGTGTCCTGCAGATCGGATGCCTCGTCCAGTTCTGCCAGATTTCCGGCTGTAATACCGCGTTCGCAAAGCGAGCGGTACACGCAGAAACGGCAGCGGTTTTCTTCGTTCGTGCATTCAAATGAGCCCGCTTCTTTGGCAAGAATGTCCTTAATTGTCGCTTCGAGAAAGTCATGGTTCTGCCGATGCGTTTCGGGCGAGTAGTCAAACGTCAACAGGTTATCGCCCGGATGTTGGACGAACAAATAAGCCATGTGGATATTTTCCGCCTTGAGATGAATATCCGGGAGAATTCGATCCGCACATTCAAGCGCGATGAAAGGATACAAGATGGTTTGAACGCGGTCGATCAATTTTTCTCTGCGGGGTTTTTTAGTGGATGTCTTCCAGTCCAGAATCCATAAATTGCCGTCAGCGGTCAAAGCGATCAAGTCGCAAACCGCCACCAGCGGCGATTGATCGATGACAGCGCGCAAGCTGAATTCACTGAAAAAACGAGTAAATTTCCGATTGGAATAAAAAGCATGAAAGTTGGCGAACCATTCCTTAAAATCAGCATCCTGAATGGATGCCAGCAGGATTTCCTGCGGGACGCCGTTCAAATATTGATGCACCATGCGGTGAAAACGGTTTCCTAAATTAGCGTTGCGTTCGAATGCCAGAACCGGTTCGCTTTCCTCCGCCGGCCAGTTTTGCTTGAGAAGGTATTTTAATTCGAAGCGGCGCGGGCAATCCAGATAGTCCTGCAAGCTGTTGGCGCTGAATACAAAATTCGTTTCAATCGGCATTGTTCTGCTCCAGATGTTTCTTTAAGGCAGTCAGCGGCAGCGCTTCGTGGCAATCGCCGCGCTGCCCCGTATTATGGGTGATGACCAGCTCGCGCCGTGCGCGCGTAATGCCGACATAGAGCAGGCGCAGCCGTTCAGCGGCATAATCCAGGCGCGCGTCCTGCGTCGCCTGGCCTTCCGGCAGCTTTAAAGCGACCATGTCATTTCTCACCAAAGCTTTCAATTGCGCGATCAGTTCCGCTTCCAAATTCAACCGGCCGCGCACGAACCACTTCTCCGACATGTAACTGTCGCCATTTTCGGCGGAGGGGAAATCGTAATTGTTGACCGATAACAGGTAAACCCGATCCCACTCCAGGCCTTTGGCTTTGTGCATGGTGGAGATGACCGCCACGCCTTTGTGCGCATCGGGATCGAAACCGGTGTCTTCATCTGAAAAACCATACAGGCGGTAACGATTGCCGGCAATCTCTTCCAGTTCGCGGCAGAAATCGGGCAGGCGCCATTCGGGATTGAGGTTGGCGGCTGAACCCAGCAGAACCGCCAGCTTGTAAGCCAATGCCAGATCGATCGGCTCGTTGAACAAATTCATGGATATGGTCATCACGGTTTGGTCGATGGGCAGGAGAACGGCTTGCTGCCAGCCGTTCAGGCTGGTGATTGCCTGATTCAAGAGCAATTCAG
>CALGUJ010000071.1 GCA_937902055.1 uncultured Pelolinea sp. | reverse complement strand
TTTTGGCTTCGCTCGTTCCCTTGTTGAAGTTCAATAATTCAAGTTGATCGAGTTGATTGAACTGGCTTTCCATCATGTTCAGTAATTGCGCATAATGATCCCTGTCCGAGATCAAAGCTGTCATATCTTCAAGATGCTTGATTAATCCGGAAGTCCCATCAATGGCAGTATCAGCATATTTCACCTCAATCAGAGCGGCATGGCAATGATTTCCGGTTCTGCGGTTTGAGGCAGGCCAGCAAACCGAGGTCATATCAAAACGCGCCTTTAGCGCGTTATCGGCAAATTCAATATCCGTGATGAAATACTCACTTTCATTCGAGATAACCGACTGGTTATTTTCCCGGGCGATCACTTGTTGAAATTCCCGCTCTGTTTTCTCGTGGTTTGAGAAAAACTCGTCCATTACTTCCTTACGATATGGAAATGAATCTATCCATTTTTCAGCATCTTCCCGAGCACCTATTACAGACGGTGAATCAGGCAGGCCATGATCAAATTTATCATACTCACCATTAAATTCTGCCATATATGAATCATTGGTCCTTTGCGTTATCCTGAGGATATTCCCACCCCGGTAATAAATATTGACGTAATTCTCCCTAATCGCAAACATCAAGGTTCGATCTTTCCTAACGCGCTCCAGAACCGGATGAAGCATGCCATCCTTCCGTATAAGGTCCTGCATGAATTTTTCAGACAAAGCTCTCATTTAAACCTCCCACCATTCATCGTCCGCATGAATTTCAACTCCGGGAAAAAGGCTAGCGTAGCGTTCGGGGAAAAAAGTATGGATGGGCACCACTTTTTGGGGATTTATCGCTTTCACCATTTCCTTCAGATCCGTAGGACTGGCATGCCCCGAAGTATGAATGCTGATTTTGGGTATGTTGTTATGCTCCAACCAGGCTTTCAAGTCATTATATGAATCCTGTTCCCAATATCCTTCCCATTGGGAATAAATATATACTGCACCTTCCAGACAATCCCCACGTTCAAGGTCACGGCAAAACAGAGGACGGAAGATCAACGCTGACTTTTCCTTCTGCTTGTATAAATCTTCGATATAAATGCGATTAAGAGAATGGTGGTTCAGTAAACCAAACCAACCATTCTTTTTGATCTGGACTCTTTGGGATTGCGGGATGAGCAAAGCTACGTTTTCCCAATTGGATTGAGGAATTTTTGCGTTTCCGGTTGCTTCCAGGATCGCAGCCGTGTACAGGTCAATGACCAATCTTCTGCCGGTGCGGATCGACGCACGCATTATGGACACCATCCGGTCGATATTCTGAGAGGAGGCGTGAACCAAAGCCAATCCTTTGGCGGAAGAAAAAGCCCGAACAAGTTCTTCCTCAATATCTTCCTCGGTTGGAAAAATCTGATCCACATTCAATCGTCCCAACGAGGTTCCCTCCAAGATAAGCGCATTTACCGGCGAAGGAGGGTTTTGGATCAAGCGTTCCACTAACTTGGATTTGCGGCCATGACTGCGTAAATCACCACTGTAAAAGACAGATCTGCCTTCACTTTCAATCCATAAAGCATAAGCATCATAGGCGGAATGATCCACCAGGTAAGGGGTGATCTCGAAAGGACCGATATTGAATTTCCGGCCACTTTGATAATCCCACCCCGCGGCTGGATCGGGCCAGTTGCCGGGCATAAAAGGACGGGCCGCTGCCAGGATGCTCCGGGCTGCCGGACCCATGCCCACCGGGATTTTGGGTGAAACACAATTCAATAACCCAAAGTGATCCAGGTGGGGATGAGAAATCAGGATACCCAGTAAATTGAGGTCGCTGCCGTCCAGACCTTTAATATCCGGCAGAAATTTCTCTGGATTTTCAGCGCATGCGTCCAATGGCAAACCAAGGTCCAATAACAAGCGCTGACCGTGGTTTTCGATCTCGACACAACTCCCACCAATTTGCTTGCTTCCCCGATGAATACAGCAACGCATAGGGTCTATTTGTATCACATGCCATACAAATTTGCACTCTATTTACCTGGACTCAGAATAACGGGAAATACTTCAAGCAGCAAATGAAACGATCATCACAATTTACTACGGATTCCTTCAGCCAACTCTCTCGCCCGGGAAGCGGCGATACCGGTGTAGCCCTCAAGCGAGAACAGGGTGCGCAAGTCCCCCGGCGCGAGCCAACGCGTCAGGCTTTGGTCGGTGCAGGCCAGTTCGACCAGCGGATTCTCCCTGCCCTCCTGAATGGCCTCCCAGGCGGTCATGCTCAATTGGCGCAAGACCTCGTGCAGTTCCTGGCGGTCGGCGCCGTTTTTGACCGCGGCCATCAGCAGGCGCTCGGTGGCGGCGAAGGGGCCGAATTTGGCCAGGTTGG
>CALGUJ010000070.1 GCA_937902055.1 uncultured Pelolinea sp. | reverse complement strand
CCGCCGCGTTGAAAATCCGCCAATTCATCGACCGCGTCCGCACGGCTTCGTACGGTTATGCCGGTTTTTTTGACGCGGTAAAAATCAACACTGAAGAACTGGACGCGATCTATCAATATGACGCGCAGATGTTTTCGCTGCAGGGCGAGGTTGCCGGCGCGCTCGATAATATCGAAGCTTCTTACGGCACGGATGGCTTACCGGCTGCCGTGCGGCACCTGGTCAGCCTGGCGCAGTCGTGTGTGGATACTTTTGAACAACGCAAGAATGTCATTGTGAATATGGGTGGCAGCCCGGTAGCGTAACCGGTTGAAAAATTTCAGGAGAAGAAGAAATGGCAAGAATTTTTGATGTAGTTGAATATGCAAGTGAGATGAAAGACGAGCTGGTGCATCGCTTCCCGGAAGAGGGAATTGCCGATCTGCGCATCGGTTCGCAGGTGATCGTGCGGGAATCCCAAAAAGCAGTGTTCTTCAGGGACGGTAAAGCACTCGACATCTTCAGCGCCGGCCGCCACACAATTGCGACCGCCAACATTCCACTGCTGATCGATTTCATCGGAAAAGCATTCAACAATCGCACGCCCTTCACCGCGGAAGTATATTACGTCTCGGTCAAAGAATTCGCTGACCGAAAATGGGGTACGCCGCAGCCGATCATCGTGCGCAACCCCGGCATGGGCCTGGGGGTGGCGCTCTTGCAGGGTTTTGGCACCTACAGCTACCAGATCAAAGATGCACAGCAATTTGTGACGCAATTGGTGGGGGCGCAAGGTGTTTACCGCACCGAGGATATTGAAAACCGGCTGCGCACCATGCTGCTTTCAAAACTACAGGACCTGCTGGGCGAAACCACCGGCAAGAAATCGGTGGTGGAATTGATCGCTTTGACCGAAGAGTTGGGCGCCGGCGTGCGCGCCAAAGCGCAGGATGATTTCGCCGCGATCGGACTGACATTGAAATCATTCTACATCGGCAACCTGAAACCCTCCGATAAATCAGCGGAAGAACTGCGTTCCATGGGCATGTTGGATATGGCCACCTACACCCAACTGCAGGCGGCAGATGCGCTGCGCGAGGCAGCACAAAACCCCAGCGGCGGGGCTGGATTGACCGCCGGGATTGGCGCCGGGATGGGCCTGGGCAACGTGATCAGCGATTCGCTGAAAAATGTCGCCGGCGGTTCCGGCGGGGCTGGCGCGCCCAAAACCAACGGCATTCCGGATGTGATGACACCCGGAGAGGCGGCGCGCATTTTGCAGGTTTCCGAAGAGGATGTGATATCGGCTATCAATGAGAAGAGCCTAAAAGCCAAGAAGATTGGCAATGCTTATCGCATCAGCAAGGAATCCCTGGAAGAGTTCTTGAAAGGTTAAGCAGTTCGACAAAATTATGACAGCCCGATGACATCCATCGGGCTGTTTTTTTTGCGCAGCCTGATATAATGAGAAACGGGCCGGTGAACACCAATCGATGAGAATATTAGAATACCAATCCAAAAGAATTTTTTCGCAATATGGAATACCGATCCCCAAAGGCAGGGTGGCAATCAATGCAATCATCGCAGATCATATTTACGAAGAATTAAAAACAGATGTGGTTATTAAAGCCCAGGTGTTGACGGGGGGTAGAGGAAAAGCGGGCGGCATCAGGTTGGCGAAATCAGCCGACCAGGTTGAGGAACTGACCAACGAGATCCTCAGCATGAGTATCAAAGGTCTCCCTGTTAAAAAAATCCTGGTTGAAGAAGCGGTCAGAATTGAGCAGGAGTATTTCATTGCCATCACCACGGATAAGGATGAGGGTATGCCGGTCTTGATGGCGTCCAAATATGGCGGTGTCGACATCGAAGAGATCGTTAAGGGGAATCACAATGCTCTTTTCAGCATGCCGATTGAACCGTTGGTCGGGCTGCGCGAATTCCAGGTGCGCAGCGCTGCGCTGGCAATCGAACTTCCCAAACAGCTCTGGCAGGATTTTGAAGATATCGTCCTGAACTTATGGAATTTGTACCGTGAAAGCGATGCTGAAAACGTCGAGATCAACCCCCTGGTGATTTCCGAAGGGAACCGTTTGATCGCACTGGATGCGAAAGTGACCATCGACGATAATGCCATCTATCGCCATCCGGAATTATCCGAATTCTTCGATATGGAAGAAGAAGACCGCATGGAATACATGGCTAAAAAATACGGCCTTTCCTACGTCAAGCTGGAGGGAAACATCGGTTGCATGGTGAATGGCGCAGGCCTGGCAATGGCGACGCTGGACCTTCTAGCGGATAATGGGGGGCAGCCGGCCAATTTTCTGGATATCGGCGGGGGAGCGAATGCTGAAAAAGTTGCCTCGGGGTTGAAGATCATCCTGGAGGATGAACGGGTCAAGGTCATTTTAATCAATATTTTCGGAGGCATCACCCGCTGCGACGAGGTCGCGCGGGGCATCTTGAACGTTATGGAAGAAAAACATTGCACGCTGCCGGTGGTGATCCGGCTGGCCGGCACCAACTCCAGCGAGGGATTGGCGTTGCTGCAGTCCAGCGGTTTTACCGTAGCCGAAAATATCGCTGATGCGGTCAAATTAAGCGTGAAAGCTTCGAAAGGCAAGAAGAGATGAGCATCCTTGTGAAAAGCGATATTCCGGTGCTGGTGCAAGGCATCACCGGCAAGGAAGGAACTTTTCATGCCCAGAAGATGCTGGGTTATGGAACGCGCATCGTAGC
>CALGUJ010000069.1 GCA_937902055.1 uncultured Pelolinea sp. | reverse complement strand
TAGGTAAATTCATGATCGAGAATATAGCGAAAATCCCGGTGGAGGTCGATATCGCATCTGAATTCCGCTATCGCGATCCGCTGGTGAATGAAAATCAGATTGTCCTGGCTATCAGTCAATCCGGCGAAACTGCCGATACGCTGGCGGCAATGGAAGAAGGGCGCAAGAAAGGCGCGCATATCTGGTCAATCGTGAACGCCATCGGATCGCAAGCCATGCGGCTGGCTGAGGGTTTTATTTCCATGCAGGCCGGGCCCGAAATAGGCGTGGCTTCGACCAAGGCTTTCACCGCGCCGCTGGTGGATTTGTACCTGTTGGCAGTGCTCCTGGCGACAAAAAAAGGCCTGCTGAACGATGAAGAAATTTGGAAGTATATTGTGGAGATCAGCAAAATTCCCGATCTGGTAGGCACCTGCCTGGATCGTGAAGACCAGGTTCGCACCATTGCCGGAAAATATAAAGACACCGAGCATATGCTGTATCTCGGACGGGGGATCAATATGCCAATCGCCTATGAGGGCGCGTTGAAATTGAAAGAGATTTCATATATTCACGCGGAAGCTTACCCGGCCGGGGAAATGAAACACGGCCCGATCGCATTGATCGACAAAGCCATGCCGGTGCTGGCGGTCATGCCCCGGGATAAATGGTACGAAAAAATGCTCAGCCAGGTGGAACAAGCCAAAGCGCGCGGCGGAAAAGTGATCATTGTCGCCACGGATGGTGATGAACAGGCGGCCGATCTGGCGGATGATGTGCTGTGGATTCCGTCTGCCTCATGGATGGTGAATCCGATCCTGGCGGTTATCCCGCTGCAAATCCTGGCGTATCACATCGCCGCCATGCGCGGGCTGGATGTCGATCAGCCCAGAAACCTGGCGAAATCCGTTACGGTTGAATAAGACCTGAGCTCGGGTAATAGTAGATACCGCCGACCTCATCCCGGTAACGTGCTTCCAATCCATTGGTGATGGTTGCGAGTAGCTGGTCGGCGGTATCGCCGTAATAATTGCGAAATTCGGGATAAAGCAGGATCAAGGGAGCGCCTTTTTCGCGCACCCATTTCTCGCCATATCCGTTGTGCTTGCCGAAAGTCCGGTTGGCAAATTGATCGATCTGGATGGGAAAGCGGTTGGTGTAATACAGGACAAAACTGGCCGCGTTGGAAACCATGCGCTGCTCAGCGGGGATGGCTTGGATCTCACGGATGATCCCCGATTCCTGATACTGGCGGGCTGAATACCCGTGCCCATTCGCCTGCATCTCGTTGGCATAGGTCAGAGTGCGCATGTAATTGAATCGCAGCATTGCCAGCGAGATGAGCACCAGGATGATCAATGACACGGATTTTCGATTGGCAGCCTGTTTTTCGATTGCCAGCGCGAAAATGATCACAAAAAACGGGATTACCGGCGCCAACATACGGTCGATGATATCGATCTGCGGGATGGTGATGCTGTGCGTAAGGGCGATAAATGCAAGATAGGCGCATAGATTAATAATGGAAATATAAAACAGGAATTTTTTCAAATCCATCGACCGCATATCGGATTTTGCGCGATACCGGATTAACAATGAAATGATTAAAGCGAGGAAAACCAGAAAAAATCCCCATTGGATGATTTGGTCAATAGGGGGTGCTGCATAGACTCCATAATACGGCAGCCAGGTTCGGATCACATTGAACTCCGCGGCAAAGCTTTGCAGGAGACTTTGGAGCAGGGAAAGGTCGATTTTCAAACTTTTCCCACCGACTTTTTTGAATGAAAGATACAGGCGCATGAGCCAAATACTGACCGGCAGCAGGGCGGTGGAAGCATAGATCAATGTTTTGCGCAGGCGGGTAAGAAAAGATCCGTCAGAAAAAAGCAGGATGGCGAGCGCGAGGACAACCACAAAAAGGCTGCCGGCGTAACGTGTGATGGGCAGTAAACAGGAAAAAGCGGTGAGCAAAATCAGAACAGATAATTTGCCGTTTCTAAAATAAATCAGCACCAACATTAGCATGGTGCACAACAGCGGAAGAAACAGGGTTTCAGACATCACCCCGGAAAAAATTTCAATTAAAACCGGTGAGGTAGCGCAAAATAGCATCCCCGCTAAACTGGCAAGGTTGCTGACAGTGGTTATGTAGAGAATCACGCCGAAAACAATCAGAAAAATGATATAGAGACTTACATTGACCCAGCGTAGGCTGTGATTGGGATCATCACCGTTGCCCAGGAAAAAACTGAGAAAAATCGAATAAAAAGGTGGAAATTCAGTGACGTGTGTCTGACTGCCGTTGGAATTGACGATCACAAATCCCAACCCGCGCGAAAAATTTCTGGCTGCGCTGACATACGTTGCTGAATCGCTGAAGGCCCAGGGACCCCACTCGGTAGTCTTTGCCATCAGCCAGGCGCCGAAAAGAGCCACCAGAAAGCAGATCAACACGAAAACCAGGAGGGATCGATCGAGATTTTTGACCACAGTTTATTTGGAAATCAATTGGTAAATTTCATCAGCCCAGGCGCGGATTGCCTCCCAATCGCGAAAATCCGATTTGCCATGGTCCTTGCTTAAAGTATCTTTCATCGAAGCGACAACTTTGCGGAACATGAAGTTCAGTTTCTGAAAATCCTCGCCCTCGGTGATGACCGCTCCGCCAAATAGGCCAATGGAAACCGGTTTAATCGATGGGAGTTTTTCAAGGGTTTTGTTCAACCAACCCAGAGTTTCTTTGCGGGCTCGCGGATTTTCTTCGGACATATTGGCGCACACAGCAAATACACCGACCGGTTTTGCTGATAGTTGTTTTTTAAATTTACGCAGAAAGCGGTTGAATGGGCCATTGGTTTGACCGGCGTGAATGGAGGAACCGGTGATAATTGCCTGGTATGCGGAAATGTCCTTCACGTCACCCACCGAGGCTACTTCAACCTCGACATCGTGCGTGCGCAGTTGACGGGCAATCTCATCAGCAACCTGATGGGTGGCGCCTGCCCATGTGGAGTAGGCAACTAATATTTTTTCCATAAAAACCTCCAAGAACTTTTTTGTATATGAACCAAAAGCTATTTTACCCGTGAATGGCCATGTCGGTAGAAATGCTACAATTGTAACAAACCGAAAATATAAATCGCAATGTGTTAGAATTGCCCTCGGTTAATATTTTTCAGAAAGTTTAATAAAATTAAACCATTATGAGCGATTTGATCACTAAAGAACAGGCAATTGCTATATTAAAAACCGTTATGGATCCTGAATTGCATAAGGATCTGGTAACGTTGAACATGATCCAGGACCTTGAGGTGAGCGCCGGCGTGGTCAAATTCACCATTCAGTTGACCACACCCGCCTGTCCGTTGAAG
>CALGUJ010000068.1 GCA_937902055.1 uncultured Pelolinea sp. | reverse complement strand
GGATGGGCTTGCCGCCTTTCTCGCGCCTGGCCACGATGGTCTTGAACACCATGGCAGGCGGCACCTTTAAAATATCCGCCACCTCCAGCGCGCTCAATTTCTGCACGGGCACGTCCAAAGCTGTGAAAGCCACCTTACGAGCTTCCAGCATGCGAGTCACGTTATTGGTTGTCATGGAGAATCCTCAATTGCTCAAAGCATTCCCGGCGGCAGCCGCGTCGGCTTGATAAAGCACCATCAGGTACAAGCCCAGGGTCACCATCACGGAAAATTCCTGGTTGGTGATGCGGCTGCTCTCGATCAACACGCGGCTCTCCAGTTTGGCAAACTCGCTCATGCGTCGTTCCTCATTGCCCTGGTCGAAGCGCATGATGGGTGAACCGTTCTTGTCGCTGAAGCGCCATTGCGTGCGCCAGAAATTGAGCGCTTCCCAGGCGAAGGGGCGGCCGTCAAGCAACTGCAGCGTGCCGCCGCCGAAGACTTTGGGGAAATACAGCGCGTAATCGCTGTCCGCGTTCGGATGGTGGATGGTGATGTGGGGGTTTAGGAATCCCAGCCGTTTAAAGGTCCAATCCTGGATGGGATTCTTGGCAGCCGCCAGGGTGCCCCACAGGCTGCGGAATTCCAGCGTGCCGAAGGCTTCCTCCCCGCGGAATAATTCAAAAAAACGTGTGCCGGTTTTGGGTTGCCGCCAAAACAGTTCATCCCCGGCTTGGGTGGCAAATTCCTGCATGATTCCCTCTTTTATTCTTCTGCTGTTGCCTTTTCGTTGACTGCTTGGTGCATGCTGCTCAGGGCGCGTACCTGCTCGGCCGCGTGGTAGGAGGAGCGCACCAGCGGCAGGCTCTCCACCCAGCGGAAGCCGATCTGCAGACCGAAGCGTTTCAATTCGGCGAATTCGTCCAGCGTGTAATAGCGTTCGATCGGCAGGTGCTTGCGGCTGGGCTGCAGGTACTGGCCGATGGTGAGGATGTCCACATCCCACTCGCGCAGCAGACGCATGACCTCGCGCAGCTCGTCCATGCTTTCACCCAACCCGACCATCAGGCCGGATTTGGTCAACACCTGCGGGTCCAGCTTCTTCGCGCCGGTCAGCACCGCTTGCGACCATTCCAGCCGGTCGGAGGGCTGCACGCGCGCGAACAGGCGCGGCACGGTCTCCAGGTTGTGGTTGAGGATCTCGGGGCGGGCGTCCATCACGATCTTCAGCGCTTCAGGTTCGCCGCGGAAATCGGGGATGAGCACCTCCAGCGAGCAGCCCGGTGTGAGTTCGCGGATGCGCCGGATGACGGCCGAGAAGATGCGCGCGCTACCTAAATTATCATCGTCGCGGTCCACGCTGGTAATGACAGCGTGCCTGAGCCCCATGGCTTTGACCGCCTGCGCCACGCGCCCGGGTTCCTCCGCGTCGATGGCGGCCGGCCGGCCGTGCTTGATGTCGCAGAAACCGCAGCGGCGCGTGCACACGTCGCCCAGGATCAGGAAGGTGGCCGTGCCACTGCCCCAGCATTCGCCCATGTTCGGGCAGCCGGCTTCCTCGCACACGGTGTGCAGTTCCTTGCTGCGCATCATGCCCTTCAACTGGTCGTAGGTCTCGCCGGAGGGCGCGCGCACCTTGATCCAATCCGGCCTGCGCCGGGGCGTGGTGTCGATTTCGGCGGGGTTGACCCGCTCGCGGGTGGGTGCTTTGCTCATGGTTATTTTGCTCCGGAGGGAATTATACATGCAGGATGGAAGCAATTGTATTTTCTTTGGAATGAAGAGAATAAAAACTGTCATTCTGAACGTAGTGAAGAATCTCGGCTGGAAATCCAAGTAAACACTGGAATTTCGGCCGAGATTCTGAGCCCTTTCGGGCTCAGAATGACCAATCTTTGTGGTTAAATATACTTATGCTTTATATCGTAGCCACCCCCATCGGCAATTTGGGTGACATTTCCCTGCGCGCGCTGGAAACCCTGCGCGCCGTGGACGTGGTCGCCAGCGAGGACACGCGCAAGACCGGCATCATGCTCAAGCACTTCGAGATCAGTAAGCCGCAAGTCTCTTTTTACGAACAGAACGAGCAAAAGCACCTGCCCAAACTGATCGGAATGCTGAAGGAGGGCAGGGACGTGGCGCTGGTCAGCAACGCCGGCACGCCGGGCGTTTCCGACCCCGGTTTCACGCTGGTGCGCGCCGCGCTGGAGGAGGGCATCGCGGTTACGGCCGTGCCGGGGCCGAGCGCGCTCATCATGGCGCTGGTGCTATCCGGATTGCCGGTGCATGCTTTCACCTTTCGCGGCTTCCCGCCGCGCAAGTCCGGCGCGCGCCGTAATTTTCTGGCGATCGACCAAGCTTCCCCGCACACGCTGATCTTCTACGAAAGCCCCTACCGGCTGGTGGACTTCCTCAAAGATGCCCTGGCGGTCTATGGCGACCGGCCGGCCGCCGTAGCCAACGACCTGACCAAAAAGTTCGAGGCGATCACTCGCGGACCGCTTTCCGAACTGATCGAGCGTTTCGGTAAAGAGGAGAAACTGCTGGGGGAGTACACCGTGGTGATCGGGGGGAAAGAGTAGCTATAACTACTGTCATTGCGAGCGAAGCGATCGCGAAGCATCCCTTTAGGGAAGCGATCTCGAACTGATTGATATACCGTAGGATTTGGATTATTTCCGTAATCTTCGCTGATTTTGTAATGACATGACTGGGTTTGTCATTGCCAGCCGCAACGCGGCGATCGCGGAGCATCCCTTTAAGGAAGCAATCTCGAATGGAAGCATGGATGCGTTCTCAATGATAAAAATGATGCCGATCACTTAAATAATCTCTCAATTTGGGATCTTGGTGATTCATTTTTACCTAAAATTCTATCTCACGATCTATTCGAAATCTCTGAATTGGGAAAGGTATCACTTTAAGCGTCTTTTCCGGAAAAACCAAGATATTTTGGGCTGTTTATTGAAAACATCTTCACAACCCGGCATCGAGTACAATCCTCCAAGTATCAATTTAGACATCCTTTCCGTAATATTTTTAAATACCCAAGAATTCGTTTCTGCGCGTGTTTTATAAGGGGCTTTGACTGATGAGCAATGATTACTTCCAGGTTTGTTGAAAGAGAAAGCGAGATTTGATAAGGTTTTGATATTTTTTGAGAGATTTTTCAAGCTTTTGCCAGATTGAATGGATTACAATCCTGCCTCTAAAAACCAAATATCAAGGAGATTGTGTCATGAAAAGAAATAAAACATTAGTTTGGATAAGTATTACCTCCTTCCTGCTTATGTTCATAGTCGGAATAGCCTATAATTTCATAGGTCAGACTATCGATTCGCAAGGCTACTTAAATGAGCCATTTGTATTAATCCCTCTAGGTTGGTTGTTTTTCTTTATAGGGATAGCTAGTGGGTTGGTTTATCTTATTTTGTGCACCTTTAACTATTTACGTAAAGCGAATCTCGGGGAATAAAAGATGGAAATAAAAAATGGATGCTTTGCGTGATGAGTAATGAATATTTTCGGTGGTTGAAATTTAAATGGAGAATTGATAAGGACGTTTAAACTAATTTGGATTCTACGTGCAACAATATTTAGTCCGATCGTTGATGTGGAGTCCATCCTATTTTCATCTCTATTTAAGGGAGGAATTCTATTTAAGATTGTGATTGCTTCGACCCGCTGAAGCGAGTCTCGCAATGATATGATGATTAAATTACACCGGGGAAAATTTCGTGCCGATGTCGTAATAATCTTCATTCTCTGCTTTCTTTAAGTGATTGATCACCCAGTAGGTCACCGGTGTGAACAGCACCTCGATACTCACCTTGAATATGTAATTGGTGAGTACCAGGCTGGCGAAGGATACCCAGGGGAACACACCCGCCAGCGTGGCGATCAGGATGAAGACCAGCGAATCCACGCCCTCGC
>CALGUJ010000067.1 GCA_937902055.1 uncultured Pelolinea sp. | reverse complement strand
ATGTAGTTGGGAGTGAAGACGAAGTTTAACGCCCCGAAATATTCAAGAAAAAATGAAATACCGATTGCGGTGATCAAAGCGGAAATACGCGGCGCTTCACGCAATGGTTTATAAGCGATTTTTTCAATTGTAAAAGCGAGCAGAGCACATACAGCCATCGATGCCAGCACTACGGTTATTGACCCGATAATCTGGGCGGGCAGTGCCGGAAAGGATGGAAATAAGTTCTGGAACCATAAATGCAGATTGAAACGTGAAATGGTGAAAAAACTGGTAAATGCGCCGACCATGAAAACGTCACCGTGCGCAAAGTTGATCAACCGGACGATACCATAGATCATGGTATAACCGAGCGCGATTAACGCGTAAACAAAGCCCAATTGCAATCCATTGACAACCTGCTGCAAAAAAAGGGTTGGATTGCTGGTTAAGGCTCGGCCGAGGGCATAGATCACAAAAGCGCCAATGACTACGAAGAAAAGGATTCCCAGGATTTTCGTCTTGACAATCCATTGAATGATTGGATTTTGGTTTTTCCTTTCCATTGATTTTTCCTGCTTTCTGTGTGGGGTAATTTTCAGGGGCGGCTCTTTTTTGGCCGCCCCTGATATATAAAAAGAATAGGTGATCTAGGGGTTAACAGTCGTGACGTAATTCACTGCACCGTCCTTAACTTGAAGGACAACTGCCGCTTTGACAGGGTTATGTAACTCATTGTAAGAAATACTACCAGATACACCTTCAACGTTGATTGCTGCCATTGCCTCTGCAACTTTCGCAGGATCATCAACACCAGCAGCTTCAATTGATTTTAATAAAATATTTGTTGCATCATATGCCAATGTTGCTAAAGCATCTGGAGCACTACCAAATTTTTCTGTATATTTCGCTACCCAATCCTGTACGATTTCACGCTGGTCTTCAACAGAATAGTGATTTGAATAGAATCCACCATCAGATGCAGCTAAATCCAGATCAGACGAATCCCAACCATCCCCACCCATCATAACAGCAGTTACGGCTAATTGTTTAGCTTGGGCGCCGATAAGATTAACAACCGGGTAATAATCTCCTACCCACAACACTTCAGCACCACTGTCTTTCACCTTGGTTAGAATAGTAGAGAAATCCGTATCCGTGCTTGTATATGTTTCTTTGCCGACAATTTCACCGCCGAGATCTGTGAAGGTCTTTTCAAAGCTTTCAGCCAGACCAATGGTATAGTCATTGCCCTGGTCAAAAGTAACGAAAGCTTTTTTATAACCCTTTTCAATTGCGAATTTACCCATTACATAACCTTGGAATGAGTCGTTGTAGCAAGCACGAAAGACAAATTTCTTTGTTGATCCATCTGCATTTACAGTTAGTAAATCACTGGTTGAGGTGGGGCTGATCTGAAGAACGCCTTTCTCTTCTGCAACTACTGAAACTGGAATTGAAGCAGAGGAGCAGACTTCACCGACGATGTAGTGAGCGCCATCCTGGTCGATGACCTTGTTGGCTGCGTTCACCGCGGGATCGGGTGTGCACTGACTGTCTTCTACGACTGTTTCAATAGTTTTTCCGATTACACCACCTTTGGCATTCCATTCCTCAACGGCCATTTCAAAACCGTTTTTGGTTGATTGCCCAAATGTTGCAGTCTGGCCAGTCAGCGGGGACAGGTTGGCGATTTTGATAGTTCCGCCTTCTTCAGCAGCAGCGGGTGCGCAGGCAGTTAATGCCAACGCAAATAAAACAACTAACGACAATAATACGTTCTTTTTCATCTTCTCAACTCCTTTGACGTTGATTTTGAATTTTGTTTACTTGATGTTGATGGTACTTTGATAATCCGCGTGTAAGGCATCACCTCCTTTTTCTTCAAAAAAGCAATCATTGCGCTTGAAGCATCTCGAAAAAAAATCGAAACGATCTTCATAGAGATATTATTGTTGGTATTACAACCCACTATCTCCGGCCGGTCGGCCAGGGTGATTTCGGCGTATTGGATTGTTAATGTATATAAGATATATATTAACGGTTAATTGGGCGGATTATGCCATACATCAATAAAAATGTCAACGAATGTCATATTAATTCTGCAGCAAAATTCTTGAAAAATATGAATTTTTATTCTTGATCATCTCTCATTTTTAGTTAAATAACAATAAAAACCATAAATGTAAAACAAAATGATGGCGGTGTTATAATGCTCGAATGTTCATGCTTGGTTACGAGGTTTGAGAATGTTGGAAAAATACTTCCTGCGCCGGCCGGATGTGAAAGATCAACAAGCAGTTCTGGATTTGATGACCCGCTGCGATATCCGCGATGTCGGCCAACCAGACTCTGATCTTTCTGATTTGCAATATGATTGGCGGGAAATCGACCTTGAACGGGATGCCTGGTTGGCATTTGATGGAAAAGGTGCGCTGAAAGGATATGGAGCTGTTCTGCCCTGGCATACCGGACGGCGGCTCGTGATCTATGATGATCCCGGTACGGAAGGAGATGATCTCTTCATGGGTCTTCTCCTTTTGTGCGAAGGTTGGGCGGCCTCGCAGCTGCGCGACTGCGCCGATGCCAACAAAAGACAAATTGTCACCCACGTATCAGACTCGGTTGATTATCAGAAAAAAATCCTGGCGAATTATGGCTATGCCATCAATCGGTTCATTTTTAATATGCAGATGGATCTTTCAGGCAAGGTTTCATTGCCAACCTGGCCGGAAGGCGTAGTGGTGCGTACTGCCAGAACCGGGGTGGACGATAAGCTCATCCACGCTATCGTTCAGAAAGCTTTCCGAAAATCGGATCATCCTGACCAACCATTCGATGAATGGAAGGAATTCATGATGCGGGCGGACCTTTACGACGCGGATTTGTGGTTCCTGGCCCTGGCTGGCGACGAGATTGTCGGTACATGCCTTTGCTTCCCGTATGAAGAAACAGGTTGGATTCGGCAATTGGCGGTCGCTGAAGCGTATCGCAAGCGCGGGCTGGGCAGCGCTTTGCTGCTGCATTCCTTCCATGCCTTTAAACAGCGCGGATATCAAAAAGTCGGTCTCGCGGTTGAGAGCGCGAACAACAACGCCTATCGGTTATATGAACGTGTGGGAATGACACGGATCATTCAGTTGGACGAATTCCAGAAAGCGGCGGCCAACTGACCAATGCCCAAATATCAATTGGAAATGCAATCCTTACTGTTTACCTGATCAATTTCTCGTAGAGGGCGGTTGTTTGAGTTGAAGGCCTGGCGTTCAGTTCCACTTTAAGGGCTTTCCGGCATGCCTCGTATTGCTTGGAAATGGCGGCTTTGTTGCCCAATGCGGCGTGGATTTCCATCATCAGACGGTGAATTTCTTCGTTGCAGATATCTTCCTTCAATCCTTTCTGGCAATAATCCAGAGCTTCCGCGAAATCTTTTTCCGCCAGCGCGATCCTCACCAATTCCTCGATCGATTTCAGGTACATTTCAAGATACTTTTGCCGGTCGGCTACCACCCAGGTTTCGTTGATATCCGGTAGATAAGCACCGCGATAGATTTGGATGGTGGTTTGCAGTGCTGTTTTTTTCTTGGCATTGTTTTTTTCATCACCAGCCCGTGTGCAGGCGGCTATGAAATTCTGCACGTCGTATTCGTAATCCAGCGAGCGGTTGAATTGGTAGAAATTGTCCTGAAATAACACAGCATCCGAACCGATCGCGTGGCGCATACGGTAAATGGCGTTCTTGAAACGCAGTTTGAGTTCAGCCGGTGATGAATCCGGCCAAAAAATCAAGCCAACTTCCTCCTTGGTCATTCCTTCCGGATGCGCCAGGAACAGGAAGAACAGATCGCGCGAGGTTTGGGTTTGCCAATCCGAAAGTGCCAGCGTCCGGCTGCCCGTGCTGACCTCAGCTTTGCCGAAGGCTTTGATCTCGATGCGGGCTGGGGCGAAAGGTACCACCGAGGCTTCTTTGCGGATTTTCCGCCGGCATTTTTGGGTAAGGTTCTGATAATCGTCCAGCAGCGTGAAAATATCGGAAAAATACTTATTGAATTCTTTACCGGAGCTAAAAACCTTGAGCTCGGTTTTTAATTCATTTAAAACAGACAAGCTGGGTATATTGCGGTCGGGTTCGCTGATGCGGTTGAGGAATTCACGGATGATCTCATCTGCTTTGTTTTTTTCGCCGGTTTTGATCAACGCGAGGAATAAAAGCACTTCCGAGCGGATGCCATCTTCGACAAAACCTTCATCCTTAAAATACGCGGTTGTGATCTCCAACTGGCCGCGCGCTTTTTCATATTGGCTGCTTGCGAAATCCAGGGCGGCTTGTTCCAGCCGGTATTTGTTCATCTCATAGGTCGACCCGCTCTTTTTTGCCAGGGATTGGGCAAAACGGATTTGCATTTCAGCTTTCTTTAATTGGCGCTCGACAAGGTTCATGCGCGCGCGCGCCATCTTCAAGTAAAAAACCAGAATTTGGTCGTCCACCTGCTGGGCGATTTCCATCGCTTGCTGGTAAGCTTCCATTGCTTCGGAATTGGCATCCAGGTCTTTATACAAATCGCCGATGCTGGCCAGCGAGTAGCCTTCCATGCGCCGGTCACCTGCGGCCTGCGCGTAATGCAGCGCTTTCTCAAAATTACGGAACGAGTTGGAGAAATCGCCCGCCAGGTGCTGCACCACCCCCAGGTTGTTCAATATGGTCGGCTGCCAGATCGAGTCGCTCATCGATTGCCAGTAAGCCAGCGATCTCTCGTAAGCGTTTTCTGCGGATGCCAGCTTGCCCATCTTTTCATAGATCATGCCCACTTCCACCTGGATTCTGGCGATATCTTCATCCATGTGGTTTTTCTGGTAAATCGCGATCGCTTGTTCCAGGTGGCGCAGGGCTTCGCTCAACTCGCCGCTGTAAAAAAGGATAATACCTTTAGCGCGCAGTGCTTCGGGGTACAGATGGCTGAGCTCGGGCTTTTCACGGGTGATCTGGATGGCCTCTTCCGCGTCCTGCCGGGCTGCCGGATATTCCCGCAGCATTCTCAGCACGGCCGAGCGCCGGATCAGGCTGTCGGCCAGGGCTTTCGGGTCGCTGCCTTTGCGCAGCAGCTGCAAAGCCTTATCCAACAGTTCACGGCTTTCCTGGAAACTGCTCTGGCTGGTAGCCACGCTGGCTTTAAGCGATAACAATGCGGGATTATTCAGGCTGCTTTCTGTGGGCAGCATTCCCAGCCATTCGCTGAGTTTTTTAATCTTGCCGCGCGCGATGAAAGATGAACCGGCTTTTTCCACCAACTGTACCAATGACTTGGAATCCGACAGGTCCGAGTAGATTTCGAATACCTTTTCCCATTCTTTTCTTTGGGTGAAATAAACAGCCAGATTTTCTCTGATAACTTTGGCGTCTTGCGGGCGTTCTTTCTGAACGGTTGTTTGCAGGAAATCCCGGAACAGATGATGATAGCGCACCCACGAATATTCGTCGTCCACCGGCAGCACAAACAGGTTGTTCTGGATGATGGTGTTCACCATCTCGCCCCAATTTTCGTTTTTGCCGAGCGCTTTTCCGATCACTTCCGCGCACATCGCCGCGTTGAATTCTTCCAGGATGGAAGAATTCAACATAAAGTCACGGATGGCGGGGGTTTGTTGATCCAGGACTTGCTGCGCCAGGTATTCGTACAAGCCGATGCCGGATGCGCGCGCAACCTTGATCGGTTCGCCCATGCCGGATTTCAACATTTGCGAAGTCAACAGCAACCCTGTGATCCACCCTTCGGTACGCGCTGCCAGGTTCGCGGCTTCCTGATCGTCGATGGATTTGTTGAACTTCTGCTCGAACAAATCCCGGATCTCTTCGGGCAGGAACGCCAGCTCTTCAATGGACAAACCACCCACTTGCGAGCGCGCCACCATCAATGGCAGGTCGGGGAAGGTGAGCAGCTTGCGCGAGGTGATCACGATGTGGCAATTGTCGTCCGCCCGCTGGATGAGATCGCTCAGGAACTGATCGATGACGGGGTTGGATTTCAGCAGGTGATAATCGTCCAGCACCACCACGAAATGCTCGGTGATGTGGTCGTAAATATCATTGGTGATGGTGGAAATTAAAAAGTCCGGGTTGAGCTGGTCGGTGGGTGAACTTTCCAGCGCCTTGAGCGATTCGTGGCCGAATTCCGGGAATCGCAACTGGATGGAGTGCAGCAGGTAGGTGAGGAACCGCTCGAAATCCTGGTCGAGCGGATCGAGCGCATACCAGCATACCGGCCAGTCGAATTGAGAAGCGAAATCAATTAATAAGGAAGTCTTGCCGTAACCGGCGGGGGCGGCAACGATGATCAGGCGGAAATCCAACAGATCGCTCATCATTTCCAGCAGCCGCGGACGGGACAATAGCTCTTTACGCCTTTGCGGCGTGATCAATTTCGTCTGAGCTATCGGCAATTTATCCATCATTTCCTTATTATTTTATCAGGATGCCCAAATCAAGATAATCCCCATCGCACTGAATTGCAGGATTCATGCCGAACGGTTGTGAGGGCGATTTATGATAGAATGTCCGAGATTTATGAAAACCATTCATGTGGTTGGGGCGCGGCCTCAATTCGTAAAAGCCGCCATGGTTTCACGGGCATTGAAAAACCGCGGCGAAGAATTCATTCTGCATACCGGGCAGCACTACAGCGAGAATATGTCCCGGTTGTTCTTTAGCGAATTGAAGCTCCCTGAACCTGACATCAACCTGGAAATCGGCAGCGGCAGCCATGCCGAACAGACCGGCGGCATGCTGCTGGGTATTGACCGCTACCTCGAAACCGTCCAGCCGGATTGGATGATCGTCTACGGCGACACCAACTCCACCCTGGCCGGCGCGTTGGCGGCAGCCAAGCGCGAAATTCCCATCGCCCACGTGGAAGCCGGGCTGCGTTCCTTTAACCGCTCCATGCCGGAGGAGGTCAACCGGCTGGTCAGCGACCATCTTTCCACCCTGTTGTTCTGCCCCACCGATCAAGCGGTGGAGAACCTTGCCAAGGAAGGCATCACCAAAGGCGTTCATCAGGTGGGTGACGTGATGGCCGATTCATTGCTGGTTTTCCACGAGATCGCCGAAAAGAAATCCACCATTCTGCAAACCTTGAACCTTGAACCGCGCGGTTACGCGCTGGCTACCGTGCACCGCGGCGGCAACACCGATGATCGGGACAACCTTGCCGCAATCATCGATGGCTTTTCCCGCATCGACTTCGAACTGATCTTCCCCATGCATCCGCGCACTCAAAAAATGATGGCTGAATTCGGCCTGAAAGTCCCCGCCAACCTGCGCGTGATCGAGCCGGTCGGCTATCTGGATATGCTTATGTTGGAAAGCAACGCGCAATGCATCCTCACCGATTCGGGCGGCATCCAGAAGGAAGCCTACCTGCTGGGTGTGCGCTGCATCACGCTGCGCGAGGAAACCGAATGGGTTGAGACGGTATCGGCCGGATGGAATTGCTTGACCGGCGCAAACAGCAGCGCGATCAAGGCCCGTTTTGATGACTTTCATCCAAAAAATGAACGTCCTCAAATCTATGGCGATGGTCACGCTGCTGATAAAATCATCAATATTCTGTTGCAAAACTGACCAGGAGGTGGTCAATGGCTCCTTATATTCATGCGACTGCTGAGGTGGCTGAATCCGCGCAAATTGGTGAAGGAACCAGGATCTGGCATCACGGCCAGATCCGCCCGGGAGTGCGCATCGGCAAGAACTGCATTCTGGGCAAAGGTGTATTCGTGGATGAAGGCGTTCAGATCGGCGACAACGTCAAGATCCAAAATTACGTATCGGTTTATCACGGCGTCAGCATTGAAGACGGCGTATTCATCGGCCCGCACGTCTGCTTTACCAACGACATGCAGCCGCGCGCCATCAACGTGGACGGAACGCCCAAATCGGCTGACGATTGGGAATTATCCAAAACGCTGGTGAAATATGGGGCGGCCATCGGCGCCAATTCGACCATCCGCTGCGGTATCACCCTGGGGGATTGGTGCATGATCGGCTCCGGCAGCGTGGTCACCCATGATGTTCCGCAGTACGGCCTGGTTTTCGGCAACCCGGCGCGCCTGCGCGGCTTTGTTTGCCCGTGCGGTGAGAGATTGCAGAAAGTGGAAGAAAAAGCGGACGTTGTCGTGGCGCAGTGCCCGAAATGCGGCCATAAAGTTGAAATCAATCAAAAGATATGGATGGTAGCAAAATGATATCAATCGCGAAACCTGTAATTGGGGAAGAAGAAAAACAAGCTGTCATGGAAGTGTTGGACTCCGGGATTTTGGCGCAAGGCCCGCGCGTGGCGGCCTTCGAGAAAGCCTTTGCGGAAGCCTGCGGCGTGAAACACGCCATTGCCACCACTTCCGGCACCACCGCGCTGCATCTGGCGCTCATGGCCAACGGCATCGGCGAGGGCGACGAGGTGATCACCTCGCCTTTTACCTTCATCGCTTCAGCCAACTCGGTGCTTTACGTGGGCGCCAAACCCGTCTTCGTGGACATTGACCCCCGCACTTTCAACATCGACGCCTCCAAGATCGAAGCGGCCATCACACCCAAAACCAAAGCCATTCTGCCCATCGACCTGTACGGCTTGTGCGCCGAGATGGACGCCATCATGACCATCGCCAAAAAACATAAGCTGGTGGTGATCGAAGATGCCTGCCAGGCGCACACCTCAAAATTCAACGGCAAATGCGCGGGCTCGTTCGGCACCGGCACCTTCAGCCTGTATCCCACCAAGAACATGACCAGCGCCGAGGGCGG
>CALGUJ010000066.1 GCA_937902055.1 uncultured Pelolinea sp. | reverse complement strand
CCGCAACGGGGGTTTGCCTGTCACATCCACGAACACGTCGTAGTAACGCAGGCTGTCGATGACCAGCGCCCGCTTGCGCCTTTCGGTGAGGCGGGCCACCGCCGGCACCACCACCTCTGCGATGGCATTATGGAAAGCTTTGCAGTCCGCGGGTGAATAATCGAAGCGTTTAAAAAATTGCCAGCGGTAAGCGCGGTAATCCGCTTTGCCGGCGTTGGCAGCCAGTTTGAGGCGCAAGTCCATATACTGCTCCCATTGCCGATTGATGGCTTCCCGGTCCTGCAACTGGCGCTGCGCCTGCGCTTCCCAGCCCCGGCGGCGCGTTTCACGGTCGTTATCGCGCAGCACCAACTCCATCTGGCGGGCAGTTCTTTCCTGCCCTTCCCAGACCAAGGCTTGCGCGCCGATGATCTTGTCATGTTCATTGTTAAGTCTCTGCTCCTCGGCCAGCAGGGGCAGGTTCGCCTCGCAAAAAAGATCGGCATCCGCCTTCATATTTTTGATCTGGATGTCAAATCCCGCAACAGTTAAGCCGCTGGCGATCAATTTTTCTTTCAGCGCCTGTTCGGCTGATTGCCATTGGGGATAAAAATTATCCATGTAATCCTGAAAGCGTCCCTCGATCAGCTTGTCCGCCGTGTTGGTGGTGGTGCCGACATAAAAGCGGTTGAACATTTCATCGCACCATTCGGTGACCTGCGTCCAGTTGGAAAGCCACATCTGGACAGTATCAGCACTGATCGTTTCAGCCAGCAGTTCCCGGTAAAAAGGCTGAAAAGTATCCCAATTCAGGGTTAATAGCGTATCGACATCAGCAATCTCGAGTTTTTTCATTGAATCCTCTTAAAAAGTTGGTATTGGGTAATTATAGGATGGTACGTCTGTCACAGAACAAGAAATCAACCGCCGGTTCACAAAGGCAGCATAAAGTCGAGAGTGAAGGCAGTGCCCTGCCCGACCTTGCTTTTTACGTGGATCCCGATATTGTTCAAATCAGCCAACTTGCGCGTTATCGCCAGCCCCAGCCCGATGCCGCGCGCCTTGGTGGTGAACAACGGTTCGAAGATTTTTTTGAGATTTTTTGGGGGTATTCCAACACCTGTATCTGATACCGTAATAGACAGCAGATTTTTCTTCAAAACGGATTTCAGACTGAGCTTGCCGCCTTCGGGCATGGCTTCCACCGCGTTGCTGATCAGGTTTCTGAAAATCTGCTCGACTTGCTGGGGATTGGCTTTCACCACCGGTAGACCATCCGCAATTGCATTTTCCACCTTCACCGATCCGGGCACGGGATATTTGACCAGCAAATTGGAGATCAAATCCGGCAAATCCACCAATTCCTTCACGGTGGGTTGGATGCGCGAGTAATCCAGCAAATCATTGATGATCTGGGAAGCGTTGTGAGTTTCCGTCTCAACCATCCGTAAGTATTCCCGGACATTTTCGCCTGATTTCGACAGAGCGGTTTTCAACAGGTAAACCGAATTGGAGATCACCGCCAGCGGATTGCGCAATTCATGGCCAACGCTGCCGGCCACCTCGCCCAACGCTGCCATTTTTTCCGCTTTGATCAACTGCGTCTGCGCCGCTTTCAGATCGCGCGTACGCTCCTCCACCATTTCTTCCAGATGGCGCGATTGTTCGGCCAATTCCGCCTGGGCTTTCTTCTGCAGGGAAATGTCCTGAACGCCGGCCAGCGAACCGAGGAACTGCCCATTCTCGTCTTGCAGCGGCCTGACCCCCAACTGCACCGGCACCAGGCGGCCGTCTTTGCGTTTCAAGCGAAATTCATACTGCTCGGCAACTCCTTTGCGGCGTATTTTATGATGGCGATCCATGGCAGGGAAATCTTCTTTTGCGATTAAATCGTAAATGGACATGCCGATCATCTCCCCGGGTTGATAGCCCAGGATCTCCGCCATTTTGGGGTTGACGAAAGTGGTTATCATATCCGCGTCGGCTTCCCAGACGCCCTCGTTCAAGGTATTGACCAGATCGCGGAAACGTTTCTCGCTCTTCGCCAGGTTCTCTTCAGTGATCAGGCGCTGCTGCTGCGCCATCAGAAAAGCGCCAATCAGCATGGTAGCCAGGGGAAAAACCACCAGGTACGGCAAGGCAACGTTCTCGATGATCGACAAAGCGATTTCGATGGGGAAAGTAAAAAACCAGGCCACAAGGACGAGATGCAGAAGAAATCCGAACAAGAACAGCCAGCCCATATTCAGGGAAAGGTTTCTTGCGCGTGCAATCCTGCGGAAGAGCAGACCGGCAAAACCGGAGATGACGATCGAGCCAACCCCGGTAAAGGCGCCGGGGCCACCGATCAGGATACGGGCAATAGCGGCAATCCCGCAAGCAATAATCGTGGTGATGCCCCCGGTGAATAACCCTCCCAGGCTTAGAATGACTGACCGGCTGTCGAAGAACACGCCCGGCTGAAGCACCATGGGGATTTCCATGGCCATCACTGCCGACAAACCATACAGAACTCCCAGGATGATATTCCGGCCATTTTCCCGTTTGAACCACCTGAGTTGGATGTTGGTGCTCAACAGGCTCATCACCAGCATCAACGCGGCATTATCGATAAATACAAAAAAATTCATAAAGTTTTCCTTATGAATTAATTATAGGTATTCTTGCAAGGATTGTAAACTTTTCACTCCTAGTCAACTTTAATGAATCTTCACGTGAAATCCACACAACCTTTAAAGTACAAGCTTATATTTTACAGCATACGATTATTCATGGAGAAAAAAATGAAAAGATTAATAATGCTCGGACTTCTGATCGCCTTTCCATTGCTGACGGCCTTTACTTTTGTCGCGCCGGGGGAATTTTTTAATAACCTTCCAACTTCGTCAGCAGCGGCAACCAGCCTCACGCTTAGCGATCAAGAGATCGCTGATCTCGTTTACATGCGCGAAG
>CALGUJ010000065.1 GCA_937902055.1 uncultured Pelolinea sp. | reverse complement strand
GCTAATAACGTTGCCGTCTTCATCGGCCGTCAAAATGTCAAACAAAGAATCCCAACTCCCCACGTCGTTCCAGCCCAATCCTCTGGCTGGCAGGACGACCACATCCCCGGCGTTTTCCATTATCCCATAATCGATGGTTTGCGGATGAATCCCGGACCAGATTTCTTTGATGACGTCTCCGTAATCGCCTGCCTGCAGGTGATTTTGTATTTCATTCAATCTGGCGTAAAGTTCCGGCATTTGCTTTTTAAATTCCGCCAGTATCACCGTGGCTTTCCAGATAAACATACCGGAGTTCCAGAAATAGCGGCCGGATTCCAGGTAATTGCGGGCTGTAGCTTCGTCCGGTTTTTCAACAAACTTCTCAACCCGCCTGCACTTTCCGTCAATCAGCGTGTCACCGGCGCGAATATAACCATACCCGGTAGATGGATAAGTTGGTTCGATTCCCAGGGTAACCAGATGATCCTGACCAGCTTGCACGAAACCTTGTTCCAATAATTCGTTGAATAACGGGATATTTTCAATAATGTGATCAGCCGTCAAAATTGCCATCACAGCCGCCGGATCCTTCTCAAGCAAATGGACGGCTGCCAGGCCAACCACAGATGCCGTTCCCTTTGGCATGGGTTCGATAATGAAATTTTCGATGGGGATGCTGGGAAACTCCTGGCGCAGCCCTTCCACCTGCGCAGCAATGGTGACGACATAAATATGGTCAGCGCGAAACAGGCATAAAATGCGCTCGATTGCGATTTGGTACATGGATCGATCGCCAACCAGCCGCAGGAATTGTTTTGGGCGCTCCTTGCGGGATAAAGGCCACAATCGCGTACCCCCCCCGCCGGCCATGATCACAGCATAGTAGTGTTCCATCAGATACCGTACCCCGATTCGACATCGCTGATCGATAAATAGGTCAGATTCTCGGTTTCTTTGACCAAACCCTTCAATTTCATCATTACCAACGCGGCAGAAATTTTTTCCATTGGCAACCCCAGAGTTGCTTTGATCTCATCGATATGCATAGGCTCGTTATGAAGAGTCTTCATTAAAAGCAATTCTATATCATTTTCCGGAAGAACTTGCTTGGCATATCGGAATTCTTCCGCTTGCGAAAGATTGAGAACTTCCAACAGATCGGAATAATTCAACAAAGGCAAGGCCCCGTCCCTGATCAGGCGATTGGCTCCCTTGCTTCTGGGGGCATAGATAGGCCCAGGCACCGCAAACACTTCCCTGCCCTGGCTGGCGGCAAATTCAGCCGTAATTAAAGCGCCGCTCCGTTCACCCGCCTCGACAATCACAGTAGCCATGGATAATCCGGAAATAATCCGGTTTCGCGGGGGAAAATTGATTCCTTCCGGTGGTGTTCCGGGATAATAATCGCTGATCAAGGCGCCATTCTCGATAATGCGGGCTGCCAGGTCGCGATGCTCCGGCGGGTAGATCACATCCACCCCCGACCCCAAAACAGCAATCGTCCTGCCGCCCGCTTCCAAAACTGCGCGATGGGCGACTGCGTCTACACCGCGAGCCAGGCCGCTTATCACGCAAACATGATTCTGCCCCAGGAAACGCCCCAATTCCCCAGCTACCTGGCTGCCATACGAAGAAATGTGACGGGTTCCAACTACCGCCACAGCATGCTCGTCGGTCTCAACGATTTTTCCCTTGACGTAGATCACGGGCGGGGGAAATTCTATGCTTAATAATTTCTTGGGGTATTCGTTATCTTCAATTGTGATAATGCGAATATCTGAACGCAGGATATGATCCATTTCGCGATCCAGATCGATGTTTTTGCGAACTTCCAGGAATGCTTGGGCGATTTTTGGACTCAGCCCCGCTGCGCGCATCTGCTCCTCGGTGCCATTCCACGCGTTTGAGAGATCGCCGAAATAATCCAGCAGCAGCCTGGTTCTGGCCGCTCCAATGCCTTTTACTCTACTGAATCCTACCCAATATTTATTATCCGCAGCATTCAATCCTAAACCCACTCCTGCAATCTGACTGTCATTGTTTTGTTTTTCACATCAATGTTGATAATACTTGATTTTATCGCGGGGATAAGGGTTTCTTTGGTTGTATCTTTTTCATCGATAACAACATAAACATCATTCGATCCGGTTTGCAGGATTTCGGCCAGTTTACCAAGCTCTTTCTGATTTTCATCAATTACCAGCATCCCAATCAAATCGTGATGATAATATTGCCCTTCAGGCAATTCAGGGAGATGTTCCGCCTTTACATAAACCAATTTATTTTTAAACGCACTTAGGCTTTCGGGGGAGTCAATGCCATTTAAGCCAATCAACCCACGCAAACCATTAACGGAAAAAGAGCGGATTGTTTTCGGTTGATGGTCTTCGCCGAGATAAATGATCTTTCCGGGAACCAGTCTTTCAGGAAAATCGGTGTATAAATCCATCCAGGCGGCGCCATGCAAGCCGTGGGATTTTCCGATCTTCCCTATTTCTAAAAATTCAGGCTCACTTTTTTCCAGCGAGCCTGAGTGATTTACTACTTGTTTGTTGCTCTTGTTTATTCTTTGGGGCATTTCAGGGTTCAACGATATCCAGTGTTGCGCGTTTGTTTTCTCGCGCGGCAGCCACTCTCAGCAAAACACGAATGGAGTTGGCAACTCTGCCGCCTTTACCAATCACGCGCCCCATATCGTCCTTGGCGACTTTCAGCTCAATTCGAATACGACCATTCTCTTCCATTTCGGTCACCGATACCTGGCTTTTGTCTTCGACCAACTGATCGGCAATGTATTCTATTAGTTCTTTCACAGGTTCTCCCTTCCCAAAAGGCGATTCCGCCTATTTTCGGGCAACTTTATTTTCGGGTTTTTGTTGCAACCAGTCGAGTTTGATAGTAGCTTTTGGCTTCTTCAAGAACCTTCTCAACGGGTTCGCCCGCTTTGACTTTATTGAAGCGATCCATTAAACCTACCGCGTTGAACAATTTCGCGACAGATTCGCTGGGTTGAGCGCCGTTTCCTAACCAGTGATAAATACGATCTTCAGCAACTTCGAAAGTGAAAGGTTCTGTACGTGGATTATAGGAACCCAGAATTTCCAGGAACCGTCCATCACGAGCCCTTTCCTTGTCAATTGCCACGATACGGTAACTGGGTTGGTTTCGTAAACCAATTCTCCTTAAACGCAGTTTTACCATGTTTGCTTCTCCTGTATATTTTTCCTATTTACTGGATCATCAGAAGCAATTATCTCTGAGGGACGAGAAAGGAGTCGTTTTTCAGATTCTTGCTTTTCTGTATGAAACACAACTGATTATTATAACGCCTTGATGCTTAAAATGGATATTTAATATCAAGCCGAGAAATTTTATAGGATTCCTCAAACCCCGTCAAGATGGCTGACGAACCGAAAAATCGTGAATGTTATAATGTTTTAATCTCACCGGGAACCCGAAGAAAGATTTAAGTAGAAGCATGAAAACGTACTCTGGCATAGGCATTCAATCTCCGGAAGTTTACCTTCCGGCAAAAAATATCGATTACTCAAAATGGGCAGTGGTTGCCTGCGATCAATATACCTCCCAACCGGATTACTGGCAGGAAGTTGAAAAATTGGTGGGCAACGCTCCCTCAACTTACAATTTGATCCTGCCTGAAGCATATCTGGGCACTCCACGGGAAACCGCGCATCAAAAAAACATCGACGCGACCATGCGCAACTACCTTGAGCAGGGTGTTCTGAAACCCGTAAATGGCTTCATTTATACCGAGCGGAAGTTAGGTCACCATACCCGCAAAGGATTGATCACCGCCCTCGATCTCGAGCAATATAGCTTTAAAAAAGGTTCCCGATCGATGATTCGCGCGACCGAGGGCACCATCATCGAACGCCTGCCTCCGCGTATCAAGATCCGGAAAACAGCCATGCTGGAAATTCCCCATATCCTGGTATTGATTAATGACCCCGATAGAACCGTCATTGAACCGCTGACAAAATGTAAAACAGCGATGGAACAACTTTACGATTTCGATCTGATGCAAAACGGCGGGCATCTTGAAGGTTTTCTGGTGAATAACGCTGATATGGAAAGAAGCATTGTGGAAGCGCTGGAAAACCTGGCCACGCCTTCCTCTTTCAATCGCCGTTACCGCCTCGAAAATGACGAGACACCTTTTCTGTACGCGGTTGGTGATGGCAACCATTCATTGGCAACCGCCAAATCGATCTGGGAGGAGATAAAATCCGGTGTTTCTGCCGATCACCCTGCCCGCTTTGCCCTGGTGGAATTGGTCAATATTCATGATGAAGGCATCGTTTTTGAACCTATTCACCGCTTGCTGAAGAGAGTCCATGTCGATCTCTTTTCCGCCATGCGCGAATTTTGGCAGGAGAAGGTCTCTTTCGAATTGCAGGATGATTTTTCAGTCATGAAGGAAGAGGTGATTGCCCAATCGCCATCCTCCCAAAAATTCGGAGTCTTCCATTCCGACGGGTACTGGCTGGCAACATTGAAAGATCCCCGGCATGCGTTGACAGTCGGCAGCGTCCAGGATTTTCTGGATCACCTGCGGGATAAAGAAGGCATGGACGAAATCGATTATGTTCATGGAGATGATGCCATCTACCAATTAGGAACTACCGGGGAAAACGCCGGTATCTACCTGCCTGCGCTGGCCAAATCACGCTTGTTTGAAGCTGTGATCAAAGATGGAGAATTACCGCGTAAAACTTTCTCGATGGGTGAAGCCAACGAAAAGCGGTTTTACCTGGAATCTCGCAAAATTCAAACAAAATAGAGATAATGCGCAAAATAATTACCCTGCTTCCATTAGTTTTCGCTTTGATTGCTTGCGCGGTGCCTGCCGAAAGTAATAGTGCTACTGCAACCGCTATCCCTTCAATCCAGGCTCCGACCGTCACTGTAACGCCGCTGCCAACCGAAACACCCATTCCACCCACCCCAACAACGGAATTCATTACGAAGATGTGCTCGCCGCTTGTTGGTATTGAATTAAACGAATTGACCGGTATTATCACCCAACCCTACAAGACTCCCCATCCAAAAAACGACGATGGGCACCATGGGGTGGATTTTGCTTTTTATCGCTTCAACGACCTGGTTGGCATCGAGGGAGTTCCGATCGCCGCTTCATTACCGGGTGAAGTGGTGACAGTACTGATCGATAAAAATCCCTACGGCTACGCCGTGATCATCGAAACGCCCCTCGATAAAGTGGATCCCGTCCTGCTGGCGAAATTGGAAATACCGGAAATTCAACCCACGGTTGTCCCCGATCCACGCGTAAATTGCCCATCCAACGGTGAGTTGAGTTTCACGCTGAGCGAATCAAACCGCTCGCTGTATCTCATGTATGGCCATATGAGAGAGAT
>CALGUJ010000064.1 GCA_937902055.1 uncultured Pelolinea sp. | reverse complement strand
AAAGTCGGCGCGGACAAGAAAATCACGGTCACCGACAGCGAAGGGAAAACCCAGCAGATCGGAGCCAAAAATATCGTGATCGCCACCGGTTCCACGCCGGTCATGCCGGCAGCCTGGCAAGCCGACGGCGAAAAGGTGATCTCATACCACGAAGCCATCCTGCAGGAAAAACTGCCCAAATCGGCCGTGATCATCGGCGCGGGCGCGATTGGCGCCGAGTTCGCCACCATCTGGAGTTCTTACGGCGTCCAGGTAACCATGGTTGAAATGCTGCCCAATGTGCTGCCTTTGGAGGATGAAGAGGTTAGCCAGGAATTGGCAAAAGCTTACAAGAAACGCGGCATTGAAATCCTAACCGGCCATAAGGTGGAAGCGGTTGAAAAATCCAAAGACGGCGTGACCGTCAAGGTCAGCGGCGAAGGCGGGCAGAAATCCATCGCAGCCGAACAAGCCCTGGTGGCCATTGGGTTCCGACCCAATTCCACCGGTCTCGGTCTGGAAGAAGCCGGCGTGAAGCTGGACGGCAAAGGATTCATTCAGGTTGACGAAAAACTTGCCACCAGCGTGCCCGGCATCTGGGCCATCGGCGACGTAACCGGCAAGGCGCTGCTGGCGCACGTGGCCTCCGCGCAAGGCATCCTGTGCGCGGACGCGCTGGCCGGCAAGCAGGTCACCCCGATCAATTACCAGAACGTCCCGCATGCCACATACTGCCAGCCGCAGGTTGCGTCTTTCGGCCTGAGCGAAGCGCAAGCCAAAGACTCCGGCAGGGAGATCAAAGTCGGCCGCTTCCCCTTCCAGGCCAACGGCAAAGCGCTGGGGCTGGGCGAGACTACCGGTTTTATCAAGATCATCAGCGATGCCAAATACGGTGAGATCCTCGGCGCCCACATCATCGGCCCCGAAGCCTCCGAATTACTGCCCGAGTTGACGCTTGCACAGCAAATGGAACTGACCGCAGAAGAAATCGCGCGCAACATTCATGCCCACCCCACCCTCAGCGAAGTAATCATGGAAGCAGCGGAAGCGGTGGAAGGCCAATCAATCAATATTTAATCTTCAATCCAAAACCTGAAAAGGCGTGTGATACACGCCTTTTTTGCTTAAAATCCGCTGTGCTATAATCGCTGCGAAAGGTTTAGGTATGTTTAAAAATATCGCCAAAGCATTGGGTGGAGATCCACAAAAAAGAGATATCGATCGGGCTGTTGCGATGGTCGACCAGATCAACCAACTTGAACCCGTTTATGAAAAACTCAGTCCCGCTGAACTGCGCGCCAAGACCGATTTTTTCCGCCAACGATTGGCGGATGGCGAATCGCCGGACGATTTGCTGATCGAGGCCTTCGCGGCCGTGCGCGAAGCCAGCAAACGCACCACCGGGCTGCGCCATTTCGACATCCAGTTAGTCGGCGGCATCTTCCTGCATGAAGGAAGAATCGTGGAAATGCGCACCGGCGAAGGCAAGACGCTGGTTGCCACCCTGCCCCTGTACCTGAACGCTTTGGCCGGCAAAGGCGCGCACCTGGTTACAGTAAACGATTACCTGGCGCGGCGCGACGCGCGCTGGATGGCGCCGATTTATGCCTGCCTGGGGTTGAGCGTGGGGGTTCTGCAAATGTCCTCTCGCACTGAAAGCGCCCGTTATGCTTTTCAGGTCGACCTGGAAAAACGCGATGCCCGCGAAGAAGAAGACCAATTGCGCATGGTATTGCGCAATGAAGCCTACGCGGCCGATATCACTTACGGCACCAACAACGAATTCGGTTTCGATTACCTGCGCGACAATCTGGTGATGAGCCTCAAAGACCGCGTGCAGCGCGGGCATTATTACGCCATCATCGACGAAGTCGATAATATCCTGATCGACGAAGCCCGCACGCCGCTGATCATCTCCGGCCCGGCTTCCGAGGATGTGGAATGGTATAACCGCATGGCAGTTGTCGTGCGCCAGTTGAATCCCGAAGATTATGATTTCGATGAAAAAGACCGCAGCGTGGCGCTGACCGAGATCGGCGAATCGCACGTCGAAGAACTGCTGCAAACTCCGCTGCGCGATCCCGACCGCCCGGAGGATATCACTCCGGAACAAGCTCGCTTGCTTGGCCATTTGGAACAGGCACTAAAAGCCCAACTGCTCTATAAAAAGAACAAAGATTACATCGTTCAGAACGGCCAGGTCATCATCGTCGACGAGTTCACCGGCCGCCTGATGCCCGGGAGGCGCTGGTCGGAAGGGCTGCACCAGGCTGTGGAAGCCAAGGAAGGCGTGAAAGTCAACCCGGAAAACATCACCCACGCCACCATCACGCTGCAGAATTATTTCCGTAAATACGGCAAGCTGGCCGGCATGACCGGCACTGCCCTGACTGAAGCGGAAGAATTCGCGACCATCTACAAGCTGGAATGCGTCGAAATGCCGACCAACCTGGACTACCAGGCTGCCCGTCCGCAGTACGATTTGCAGATCTTGCAAGATAAAGATGAGGAGGGTTATCCCTTCACGTATTACGCGCTGGGCAGCGATCCGCAAAAAGTTCCGCTCTACTGGAAGCGCAAGGACTATCCCGATGTGGTATACCGCAGCGAAGAAGCCAAACTACGCGCCATCGTTTTGGAGATCCTGAAATTTCACGTGATCGGCCGCCCGATCCTGGTGGGCACCACTTCCATCGAGCACTCCGAAAGGCTTTCTTCACGTCTGGCAGCCGAAAGTGTGCGCCGGCTTTTAATGGCAGTTCTGGTGCGGGAAGTCTGGCTGCAAAAGAACAACATCAAAACACCGGAAAGGGTAATCCCCGAGCTGGAATTTCTGAACAAACCGCTGCAAAGCCTCACTCCTGACGAAATGCGCCGTTTCGCGCAAAGCATGGGGTTGGTTTCCATCAATCCCGAAAATCCTGAAAACCTTGCAGTCATGATGGCTTTCCTCGCGCTTGGAGAGGAACATCGCGCCCGCCTGGAAGCGGCTGTACGCGGCGGTGTCCAGCATCAGGTATTGAACGCCCTGAAGCACGACCAGGAATCGCAGATCATTGCCGGAGCGGGCGCTTTCGGCGCGGTTACCATCGCCACCAACATGGCCGGGCGCGGCGTGGATATCAAACTGGGCGGCGAGATACGCGAATCGGCCATTTCCGACGTGCGCCATTTTCTCGACCAGGCCGGCATCAACCCTTACGGCATGACCCAGATCGAGATGGCCGAACGCTTGCGCGGCATGCCTGCCGAAGCCTATGGCGAGTACCGGGAATCCATCGGTTCGTTCCTGGCGTTCCTGGAAAATATGCAGCGCGTGCGCGCGTTGGGCGGCTTGCACGTGATTGGCTCCGAGCGCCATGAAGCCCGCCGCATCGACAACCAGTTGCGCGGCCGCGCCGCCCGCCAGGGTGATCCGGGTTCCTCGCGCTTCTACCTGTCCCTTGAAGACGATCTGATGCGCATGTTCGGCGGCGAGCGCGCCGAAAACCTGATGCGCGTTTTCAACATCGACCCCTCCATTCCGCTGGAGAGCCGCATGCTCGGCCGCCTGGTGGAACAATCGCAGGAACGCGTGGAAGGCCACAACTTCGACATCCGCAA
>CALGUJ010000063.1 GCA_937902055.1 uncultured Pelolinea sp. | reverse complement strand
TCATCTCCACAGATTCCGCCAGGCTGGGCCGCGGCGTTTTGGTGCCCCCCGCGCCGGCTGAACCGCCGCAGCCGTAAACTGTCAGCGTTATTAGTAGCAATCCGAGCAGGCCCGGAAGAATGCGAACTCTAGGCTTCATCATTATTTCCTTAACTAAGGGAAATTATAGTTTTTTTCTGTAATGCCTGTCAACTGGGCTAAGCCCGCCATTATCATTGCATGCTGCTTCTTTTTTAACCACAGATGAACGCCGATAAACACCGATAAAGCTTTTTATCCGGATCCCCACAGATGGCAATTCCGGTCGAACTGCCATTCTGAATCGGTAGGGCGGGATTCCACCTGTACTCGGTCTTTACGAGTAATCCCGCCGATAACTTTCATTCCGAGCTCTCTTTTAGCGAGGAATCTCGGCTAGGCGTAGGGCGGGATTCTAATCCCGCCAGTGCCAGCACAAAAGACATCTTTCCCCCCCAATCACTTGCGCGCCGGCGCGCCTGATGCCATAATTGAACCTATGTCGGATACCATCATCGTTCTGGATTACGGGTCGCAATACGCCCAACTGATCGCCCGCCGTGTGCGCGAGCTGCAGGTCTACTGCGAGTTGTTTCACTGGAATATCCCCCCGGAGGAGGTCTTAGCTTTGCAGCCCAAGGGCTTCATCCTCTCCGGTGGCCCCAACTCGGTCTATGACCCGGGTGCGCCCACCCTGCCGGACTACGTGCTGGCTTCCGGCGTTCCGGTGCTGGGTATCTGCTACGGCATGCAACTGCTCACCTACGCCTTGGGGGGCAAAGTCGCCGCGGGCGGCTGCCGCGAGTACGGCCATGCCCAGGTGACAGTGGCCGCCGATACTCCCCTCATGCAAGCCGGCGAATATAAAGTGTGGATGTCGCATGGCGACCGCGTGGAGCAGCTCCCGCCCAACTTCAGCCTGCTGGGCAGCAGCGCCAACAGCCCCCAGGCGGTCATGGGCGATCCGCAGCGCCGCCTCTACGGCGTGCAGTTCCACCCTGAAGTGCACCACACCCCGCGCGGCAGCGAGGTGCTCAAGAATTTCGTCGTCTCCATCTGCGGCGCAGCCCAGGATTGGACCCCCGCGCACATCATCGAGCAGTCCGTGGCCTCCATCCGCAAGCAGGTGGGCGGCGCGCGCGTGCTGGCGGCGGTCAGCGGCGGCGTGGATTCCACTGTGGCGGCTGCCCTGCTGCACCGCGCCGTGGGCGACCAGCTTTGCGCGCTGTTCGTGGATACCGGCTTGCTGCGCCAGGGCGAACGCGAATCCGTCGAGGCGGCCCTGCAGCCTCGCCTAGGCGCGGCTCTGCACGTGTTGGACGCGTCCGATGATTTCCTGGCCGCGCTGCGCGGCGTGACCGATCCCGAAGCCAAACGGCGCGCGGTCGGCGAGACCTTCATCCGCCAGTTCGAAGCCTTCGCCCGCGCGCAGGACGGCATCGCCTTCCTCATGCAGGGCACCATCTACCCGGACATCATCGAATCGCGCGCGCCGGAACGCTCCGCCGCGCAGGTGATCAAGTCGCACCACAACGTGGGCGGCTTGCCTAAAGACATGCAATTTGCGCTGGTCGAACCCCTGCGCTATTTATTCAAGGATGAAGTGCGCCGCATCGGCGCGGCGCTGGAATTGCCGGACGAGTTGATCTGGCGCCAGCCTTTCCCCGGCCCGGGGCTGTCCGTGCGCTGCCTGGGCGAGGTTACCGCCGAACGCCTGGTTTCCCTGCGCGCCGCGGACGCCATCTACACCTCCGAGCTGCGCGCGGCCGGCCTGCTGGAGCAGCCGGGTGGCAGCGAGACGGGCATCGCGCAGGCCTTCGCGGCCCTGCTGCCGGTCAAATCGGTGGGCGTGATGGGCGACCAGCGCACCTACCAGGAGACGGTCGTGCTGCGCGCCGTCAGCAGCCAGGACTTCATGACCGCCGATTGGGTGCGCCTGCCCTACGACCTGCTGGCGCGCGTCTCCGGCCGCATCGTCAACGAAGTCAAGGGCGTCAACCGCGTGGTCTACGACCTGACCTCCAAGCCCCCCGCTACCATTGAGTGGGAGTAAATTAATTATTAAACTAGGTTTTGCTCATTCCTCATTGTTTCTCGAATTTATTTACTCTCTGATGATCTCTACTATAGAAATAATCAAGCGAGAAACTTATTTGTGCAATCCACAAATTATGCTAACCTTCAAATTTTACGAACGTTCCAGAAAGTATTAATCCAACTCTATTACCGGTAAATTCTGTATAATCTAAATCTACACCAATTACTGCATTTGCTCCTAAATTAATCGCTTTTTCTTTTAGAAGAAGTTCTGCCATATTCTTTGCTTCACTTAGCTTTTTTTCAAATATTGTGGAACGCATTCCGAATATATCGGACATTTCACTTGTTACTTCACTAAAAATACCTGTTCCAATTACAATTTCAACACTATTAAAACCTAAATATTTGTCTATTCTTTTATTTTCAATATTATTAGTTGAGCTAATAATAATGTTTTTACTTTTTTTCATTAGATATTCTTTAGCGCAATTTATGCAGACTATATCACCCCCAATCCTTTTATATTGAGAATCGGCAGCAGATAAATTTGTTGGTTTTGAACCGCAAACAATGCAAGAAACAGTTTTTAAACAACATTCTTCACAAATAAATTTTTCATCCTCAATTTGAACGTATTTCGAATTTGCCTGTTCAAGATTATTGGGATTTTTCCCGCAAATCGAACATACTCTCATTTCTATATAACAATCAGGACAAAGATAAGTATTGTCACCTTGAGGTATAAAGGTAGCTGATAAGGTAATCATTGGTTCAATTTTTTTACATTTTTTGCAAATTACGCTCATTTTTCCCTCTCTATTTATATTTACCCATATAAAGGCAAAACATAGTAAATTCTTGTCTCGATTATATTCTCAAATCTCATTATGTCTCAAATAGTTATTTGAGTATTGAATTTATTTTTCCAATCTGAAAGGTTTTTATCTACAGACTTACCAGTAATACTGATTCCATTAATTAATTCCTTTGTTTATTTCTATCATTGATGCCTGGATCTGATCCGCGGCGGTGGCGTCCGAATTCATTACCTTATTCCACAGGGCAAAAACCATGCTTTGGAGCGAGATCCCGCTGTTTAAATAAGCCTCAATGCGGGCTTCCTCGGCGGTGAGGACGAACACGCGGCGGATGCCGTCGGTTTGTTCTGCCTGGCGCGCGGCGCGCAGCTCGCGTGCCAGCAGCGTGCGGGAGGTCCAGGCAGTGCCCCAAAAGACGCGCGTGGCGTTGGTGCTGGCGGCCATGGGGGCGATGTCCTTGTCGAACTTGGCGGGGAGGATGTCCTGGGCTTCGTCCACTTCCAGCAGGACGTTGGCCGTGGCTCCCACGATATTGGAGCGCGGCTGCCCGGAGAAAAAATAAATGCGAGCCTTCCCGCAGCGGTAGATGTATCCGGATTCTTTGGTCCAAAGGTGCCTGGCGATCAGGTTACCGCCGAGAACGCGCTCCAGGCGGCGCATGGCGTTGAGGGTTTGAGGCTTCCAGGTGGGGGACACTTTGACCATTTCAGCGTTCATCAGGTAGTAGCAGCACAGCAGATAGGTTTCGAGCTGCGCCTGCAGTTCGTTCTTTCCGGATTGTCGGGGGAACATAACCACGAAGGAGCGGCCGGCGCGTTCGCGGATGGAGCGGAAGACCGCCTCGGCCACGCCGCGCTGGTAGTCGCGCAGCTTGATGGTCGAGCAAGTCTCGATAAAGGTGTCGACGTCGGCCATGGCGCGCCGGCACTGCAGGATCACCTGGTTGTTGGCCATCAGTCTGCCGGCTTTCCAGGGAGATTACCCCCCACATGTGGGTGCGATCGGAGCTGGTATAGTCCCATATCTGGCGGTCGGCGGTCATTGCTTGCCCCCGAGCCAGGCGGCGATCGCGGCGGCAATCAGGGTGAGGGCGGCCTGGCCGGCCTGGGTGAGGGTGGCGGTGGATTTGTTGGCGATCACGGAGTCATCGATGGCGCGGATCCTGCTCTCGTGGTCGGCGACGTCGGACTGGATATGCTGGAGCTGGTCTTTGACGGCGGCCATCTTTTCAGCGTCGAGGCTGTCGCGGTGCTCTAATTCTTTTTCGATCCGCCGAAAGCGCGACTCGATACTGTCTTTCAGGCGGTTGAATTGCTCGGTCAGGAGCTGGGCTTGCAAGTCGTCCATAGAACCCCATTTCTACGCAGATTACGGACAGCGCGAGCTTAACGTCCCGCGGGGTCGCTGAGTCCAAGGTCATGAGCTACCTCTCCAATGGCTTGTGATAGAACGCTGATCACGTCGCCGGAATCGCCGGCGATGATCTGCTGGGTGCGCAGGAGGCCGGCGAGGCGGGTGGAAGCGGCGCCCAGGGTGTTGAGGGCGGCAGACCAGGTGTCGAGGTCCTGGGCGTCGGTATCGGCGTATTCGAAGACGCGGCGGATGATCACCCGGACGAGGGCGATCTCGTCGGTGAGGCCGTCGGAAAGAGCCGTGCCGAGGTCGGAGATCTCTAAATTGTTGAAGCGATGGGAATAGAAACCGTGCTTGAGGGAGTTGGTGTTGCCTGGTTGAGCGCCGCGCTTGCGTTTGGGTTTGTTGAGGGTTGGGTTCGTGTCTGTCATGGTTGCATCATTGTTGTGAGATTTTTTCCCTGCAGCGGGCCGGCCCGGGCGGGTGGAGGGGTGCCTGGCGGCTGCGGCGGCGCGGGAGGGAGCGCGCCGGGGCGAGCCTGCGGTGCAGTGCAGCGATGGTTCCAACCGTTCCCCGGCCCGGCGTGTGGCCTTTGCGGGCGCCGGCCCGCCGGTGAGGGAGAAATAGAAACTATGTTCTATTTACGCTGCTTAAGATATCAAAAAGCTGCCCGCAAAGCAACCTGTCAAAAGGTGAACGTGAGAGAAAGGGGATAGGGATTTGAGAGTTTCTGATAGCCTTTCCCCTCTAGAATAGCCCTCACGAATCAAGAACAAGGAGATTGCAATGGAAGTTCCACGCCATTGGAGATTACAAAAACAACGTTACGGTTTGGTGGGTGAAGTCTGCCCGCACTGTGACGCCAAGATTTTCCCGGCCCGCGACGTCTGCCCCGAGTGCGGCGGCGAAGCCAAAGAACCCTTCCGCTTCAGCGGGCGCGGCGAGGTCTATTCCTACACCGTGATGAACAACGCCCCCGCCGGCTTCGAGCGCAACACGCCCTATACTGTGGCCCTGGTCAAATTGGCCGAAGGCCCCACCGTCACCGCCCAACTCACCGATCTGGGCAGCCAGCCCGTCAAGATCGGCATGCCGGTCGAGATGGTCACCCGACGCATCAAAGAGGACGGCGACGAGCGCGGCATGTTGATCTACGGTTACAAGTTCCGCCCTGTGATGGGAAGCTAGGCGCGAACACTGAGCACCTGCCCTCAGCGCAGCGTAGGGCGTCGATTGCGAAGCATACCTTTAGGTAAGCCAAGGCTCCTCCGCTCAACGCAGCGGAGGGTGTCGATCGCGAAACATACCCTGGGGTAAACCATAGACCGCTGGCTGAGCTTGTCGAAGCCAAGGTCGTTAATTGGTAAATTCAAACTCCCTCTACGTGAGGGAGTTTGTGTTGGTTGACACAAGTACGCCAATGGCGTATAATCTCAATACATAAATGCTAATATGGAAATCCTTGAGACTTCAATTTTCACTAAGCAAGTAACTGCCATACTTTCAGATGATGAGTACCATCAATTGCAGGTGGCGCTAATGCTAAATCCCTGTTTGGGTCCGGTAATTCCTGGTGGTGGAGGGCTGAGAAAGGTACGTTGGTCATTACCGGGTCGAGGAAAAAGCGGAGGTGCTCGCGCAATATATTATTGGGCAGTCGATGACGAGATAATTTTGATGCTGTTTCTTTATAAGAAAAATGAACAGGACGATTTAACACCAACTCAATTAAAAGCCCTGAGAAAAATAATGGAAGAGGAATACCCATGAAAGAAGAAATGTTTGCTGAATTAATTGCCAGCGTAAAAGAGGGGAGTTCCATCCTGCGTGGAGAAAAAGAGCCCAGCCGCAGGTTTCATTTGAATAGCCCGGATATCAAGCGTATCCGCGATGGCTATCAACTGACCCAGGACCAATTCGCTGCCATGCTGGGCATCAGTGTTCGTACATTGCGTAATTGGGAGCAAGGCCGGCGAGTTCCGGAAGGACCGGCCATGGTCCTGCTGCGTGTGGCGGATAAACATCCGGATGCAGTCCTGGATGTAGTTTGCGCGAAATAATGAATTGAAAATGGAGATCAAACCAATTCGCAGTGAAGCCGATTATCAGACAGCTCTGAAAGAAATTGAGAAATTGATAGAATCCCAGCCTGGCACCCCCGAGGGCGACCGCATGGATGTGTTGGTAACGCTGGTGGAGGCTTATGAAGCCAAACATTTCCCCATCCCTGAACCGGATGATCCGGTGCAGGTGTTGGAATATTATATGGAAAGCCGCGGTCTGAGCCGTTCGGATTTGGTCGTTTACCTGGGCAGCAAGGAGCGCGTTTCGGAAGTACTGAATCATAAACGCGGGCTATCGCTGGAAATGATCCGCCGCTTGCATACCGGCCTGGGGATTCCTGCTGATCTGATCATGGGAAAATCCACCCCTCATCATTCCTTGCATACCAGGTCGGGTGTAAGAGTTTAAATCCATGCTTTCGGATTGGCTGATTGCCCCACCGACACCGCCCAGCTCACCGATCTGGGCAGCCAGCCCGTCAAGATCGGCATGCCGGTCGAGAGGATCTTCCGCCGTATCAAGGAAGATGACGACGAGTGAGGCATGTTGATTTATGGTTACAAGTTCAGACCGGTGCTTGCTGGATCACAGTAAATACTTTTGACAAAAATAATATAGAAGCGTTTTCTTAATCCAGAAAACGCTTTTTTGATTCTTAATAATAGTTCTAAAAAAAGAATTGGATATAATCCATTATACGTGGGTTGAAACTGCTTGCATGCAATCACCAATGTAATTGACTTGTTTTCAGGCAGAACTATATCATCAGAAGATTGGGAGTTCTATGAAAATTTATGGCATTACACCCGATAACAGATTCCAAGAGTATGCAGAAACTGGATTCCAAGATGAACATCAGGAATCGGTTTTGGAAACTTGGCTTGAAAATAATCCAGACAAAATAATAGAAAATGGCAGTTTGTTAATTATTGGTAGGCAAGTTACTACAAATCTTGGCAGTTTTATAGACTTGCTGGCTATTGATAGACTAGGCGATTTAGTCGTTATTGAACTGAAAAGAGACCGTACTCCACGCGAAACGCTAGCGCAGGCTCTTGAATATGCATCCTTTATTGAAAAATTAGGTTATGAACATCTAGATGAAATTTTTAGAAATTATTCAGGCGATGAAGCATTAAATCTTGCCCAATACCATCGTGAGTATTTCGGTTTGAATTCTGATGAGGCGATTGTATTTAATAACGATCAAAGAATCGTACTGGTCGGTCAAAGAATTACACCTGAAATTCGCCAAACATCAACTTTTCTTCGAAACAAGGGGGTTAGGGTCACTTGTTTAGAATTTACATTTTTCAAAGCTGATGGAGGATTAAAGTTATTATCCACAAGTATTGTCGTAGGGAATGAGGTGGGAAATATTTCTAAGGTTTCATCAAGTTCATTACCAATGATCTCCGAAGGCGCCTTCTACAATTCGTTGGACGAAAATGGCAAGTTTTTATTTGAAAGATTGTTGGCTTGGGCAAAGTCTAATTCATTACCTATTCATTGGGGTACAAAAGGCTTCTCTCTTAATGTTAATTTATATGGCACTCATGTTGCTTTTTGTTTTGGGTATCCATCAAAATCAGTTTATCAGCAATCCATATATTCGGCTCTTGGTGGGCGTGGTGGATTGTTAAGCAAAGTGGATATTACAGATCAAGAATTACAAGCCTTGTATGTGGAAGCCCAGAATTCAGGTCTATTTCAACCCGCTGGTAAAGAATTAAAGTGTTTAATAAATCGTAAATTCTCAGAAAAACAAATTGAATGGTTATTTTCGTGGTTAACCAAAGTTACGCAAGAAATTGAAAAACATGGGTTAAAGGGTCAAGGAGAAAACCCAATTTAAAATCCTCAACTTGAAAAAGACACCAAATGTGAAACAAACGGGCGAAGATTTTGCACGCGCGCCGGGAGATTCAGAATAGAAAAGAAAAGATGGCTGAAGTTAAAGAATTTTCTACCGCAGTAATTGAAAAACTTGGATATTATGTCTATCTTTTGATTGATCCCGAAACGGACACTATCTTTTATGTTGGAAAAGGCACTGAAAATCGTATTTTTGCTCATCTGAATTCCGCACTGACTTCACCACAAGCAAGCGATAAGCTCGAAAAAATTCGCTCAATTCAAGCAAGAGGTTTTCAAGTTCAGCATGTAATTCTTCGTCACGGATTAACAGAAAAAGAAGCGTTCGAAGTTGAAGCATCTTTGATAGATTACATTGGAATTAAAGACTTAACAAACGTCGTTCAAGGTCACAACTCAAACAATCGCGGCAAAATGACTGTATCTGAAATTATGATGCATTATGACGCTGCTCAAATAGATATTCAAGAGCCTGCTATTCTTATCAAGGTAAATCGGTTGTTTGAGCGCGGTATCAGTGACGAGAGGCTATATGAGATTACACGTGGTAACTGGGTAATAGGTGAAAGACGAAATCGGGCAAAATACGCCCTTTCAGTATATAACGGGATTGTTAGGCAGGTATACGAAATTAAATGCTGGTTTCCTATAGCTGCTAGAAGTCAAGATCAAAAGACGCAAAAACGTTGGCGTTTTGAAGGGATTATAGCGGAAAATCTTCAGCACTATGTTGGCGGTAGTGTTGAGAAATACATTACTTTAGGAGCACAAAATCCTATAAAATATATAAACTGCTAAATTGGTACGTGGCTTGTATTTTATGAAAGTAATTTATGAAAGTAAAAGGGAGGAGAATTTGCCCCACTGAAGAGATTTAGCACCAAAAA
>CALGUJ010000062.1 GCA_937902055.1 uncultured Pelolinea sp. | reverse complement strand
TCGAATTTCAGGGCATATTGGGTCATGGATATTCCATTACTTTCTTACAGACAATACTTTTTCGGGAATTCCTTGATTGCAGATCAGCGGCAGGGGAGTGAGTGCCATAATGAAAAATGCTTTCATAGTCATCATTATACTAATTGCGGGTTTTATTTGTTAACAGGAAACATGATTCACGAAATTTCAATCCGGAATTGCGGGTGGGGGGTTGAAAAACCGGCTTTATTCGTGATATACTATTATTGCTTACGATAAGTACTATTATAACAAGCATAGGATTAAGACTCGAAATCATGCCTACCATCAAAGAAGCGATTGAAGATTACCTGAACACTGTGAAGCTTGCGCGCAGCGAGAAGACGCTGTTGGCGTACGCTACTGCCATGAAAAACTTTACCATTACACTGCAGGACCATAAAATGAATATCGAGCAGGATGCTGTCGGTAATATCTCGGAAGATGTGATCAGTTGGTTTGCTACAGACCTAAAAGATTACGCGGCTACTTCTGAACAACTCTACATCACCTCTTTGAAAGGATTCCTTGAATACCTCGTGGCGGAAGAATTGGCGGACATCAATCTCTCAAAAGTCAAATTATTGATCCGCCAGCGGACGCGCAAACCCGGAAAACGCCTTCCGCAATTCCCTGCCAATGCCATTCAAAAAATCCTGGAGCACCTGGAAAATATGCAAATCCAACGGTCGGAGGATGAAAACGATTATCTACGCGCATTAAGGGATAAAGCTTTCCTGATAACGCTGGCGGATACCGGATTGCGCGTGCACGAGGCCTGCGGTTTGCGCCGCGGCGATCTGGATTGGAACGAGGGTAAAGCCATGGTGATCGGTAAAGGCGACCGCCAGGCCGTCGTTCGTTTCTCCCGGCGCTCGCAGAAAGCGATTAAAGATTACGTCCAGGCGCGATCCGTCAGTGATGGCAAATCCCATAAGCCTTTGGGCGCCCTGCCGCTGTTCGCCCGGCATGATAAAGGCGCAGGCGAGAAAATCAAACCCATCACGCCCACTACGGGGCGCAATATCGTTGCCGAATGGGTTGAAACCATTCTGGGGCCTGAAGCCGTTGGAACCATAACCCCCCACTCCTTCCGTCACTTTTTTGTGACCCGCGTGCTGACCAGCACCGGCAATTTAAAATTGGCCCAAAATCTTGCCCGGCATAAAAACATTGCTGTAACGCAGCGTTACGCGCATCTTTCCGATGATGAACTCGATCGAGGCTACTGGGAAGTGTTTGAAGATTCACAAGGAGGTTGAAAATGGAACGGAACAATATTTTGCCGCTGGTTCTGCTGGTTGCCCGGCCCGCGGCCGGCAAGAGCGAGATTATCGAGTATCTCGCCAATCGGATCGAGGATTCTGTACGCAGCAAGGATTATCATATCGGACAGATCAATGTGATCGACGATTTTCCATTCCTCTGGCGTTGGTTCGAGGAGGACGACCTGCTTGAGCGCATGGGGAAGGATCGGCTTTTCACCGATCAGAATGGCTATTTCAAGGATACGGTATATTGGGATCTCCTGATTCAACTGATCAATCTGGAATACGATAAATCGCTGAAAGATAGCGATATTGAGAGCGGCTACACCACTATTCTTGAATTTTCACGCGGCAAACAGCACGGCGGTTACCGGCGCGCTTTTTCGTTGATAAGTGATGCCATTCTGGAAAATCTCGCGATCATGTATGTGGATGTTCCCTGGGAAGAATCGCTGCGAAAAAACCGTGAACGTTTCAATCCGCAGCATCCCGAATCCATCCTGGAACACAGTCTGCCGGATGAAAAAATGGAATTTTTATATCGCGATTGTGACTTTTCAGAAATCGCCCATGGCAACCAGGGGCTGATCACAATCAACAAACACGAAATCCCCTTTGTCGTTTTTTATAATTATGATGATGTAACCACGAAAATGAATGAGGAATTGGGCAAGCGCCTGCGCTTTTCTTTGACTCAATTATGGAAGCTGAAGGCTCAAGCTTGAATTCGTTGACGTTATTTCCCCTGCTTGTTGACTGATTGCTTAATCGATAGAAACTACACCTATGCGCAATATATAAAAAAGGCTGAAAGAGTCTTTCATTTCAGCCTTTCTATAATTTATTTGTGTTGATAGTTTTACACAAAACGCTCGCGAATTTCAGCGCTGGCAAAGTCAAGCACAGCTACCGTGATCGCGATGAACCACACGGCTATTCCGGCAGCCCGGTAATCCAGGATCCGTATCCATTGCGCCAGCAGGAAGCCGATTCCGCCTCCCCCCACAAAGCCGATCACGGTGGACATGCGGATATTGATGTCCCAGCGGTAGATCGTGAAGGATACGAATGGCGGGATGATTTGGGGGATCACGGCGTAGCTGATCACCTGGAACCAGTTAGCCCCTGTGGCTTGCACCGCTTCGATCGGTCCGGGATCGATGCTCTCGATGGCCTCTGAATACATTTTCGCTAACGATGCCAGCGAATGCAGCGTTAATGCCAGGATGCCGGCGAATGGCCCCAATCCCACCACGATCACGGCAATGATCGCCCAAATCAACGGCTCGATGGCGCGGATGATGTTGAGAATGGTACGGACGATGTAATAGATCGCCAGGGTTATCGGCGAGTGCGACATCAGGTTGCGCGCGGCAATGAAACTGACAGGAATCGCCAGGATGATCCCGAAAAAGGTAGCCATCATTCCGATGAAAATGGTCTCGATCATTTTTTCAACCGCCAGCTTTAATTCCTGGCTGGGTTCGGCGCCGCCGACGCTGACCAGTTGGCGCGCCTGGATCTGCCAGGTTTTCGGCCCCTCCCCCGCTACCGGCGGAATGGTCCGGTATGGCATGATTACCGACACTTCAAAATTTCCATTTTGGTCCGGTGTTACGATCAGGTAATCCCCGCCCACGCGATGATGAAATTCATTATTGATCGGATCTTTCCACCACATTTCAATGGTATTGCCGGGGATGAAATTGCGCCCGACCAGGTTAAATTCGGTGCCTAACGATTCTTCAACCACAGATGGGTCGCCGCAGGTTGGATCGGCAATTAGATACGGTGCGTCTTCTCTGATCTCTCCCGCGGGATATGGCGTTTCCGTGCAAGGAGACTGCACCTCAACGTAGGTAGTGCGGTATTCTTCAGGGTACGAAATGGCTTTGTCCCAGGGCCACATCACCCTGGTCAAGGCCGGCACTGCTTCGTCCGCGTCGGCAAACAGGCTGCCCATATCGATGCCGCCAATTTCCCAGCCCTGGAAAAAGAATACCAGCAGGATCACGAAGATCATGCCTGCGGCTTTGGATCTTTGCGGTTTGGCTTGCTGATAAGCATCCAGAATATTCAGGACGTAAGCGACGATAATCAACGCAGTGATGACGTAAAGAAATGGATTCAGGTAATACGCTTTTTGAATAATGGTTTTCCAGTCAGAATAGCGTTTTCCTGCCTCGTAAATTCGCCAAATCAACAATCCGATCGCTGAAACCAGGCTGATAAAAATGATGATGCCGCGGTGAACCGCCATTGCCAGCATCTGCCCCAAGCCGGGTATAAGGCCAGAGGAGATAGCCGCGACAAACGGCGGCACCAGGCTTTTCTTCTGCTCTTTTTGCACAGTTTTTCTGGCTTGCATTCTCGATTCCTCTTTTTCCTATGAACCGCCCTCGATTGAAGCGCCAATTCGTTCGGCTTCAGCGCCGTATACATCCTTGAATTGCTCGTCTGTCATCTTTCTGATGTCCGCCTTTGAACCTTGATAGACAATCTCTCCCAAGCGCAGGCCGATTACGCTGGTGGCGTACCGTTGCACCAGGTCGAGATAATGCAGGCTGCAAAGAACAGTGATCTTGTCTTCCTGGTTCAATTGCTCCAGGGTTTTCAGGATGGAGTGCGCCAGCACAGGATCCAGGCTAGCCACTGGTTCATCGGCCAGGATCATCTCGGGTTCCTGCATCAATGCGCGCGCGATACCCACCCGCTGCTGCTGACCGCCGCTTAATTCATCGGCGCGTTTGTGCATCTGGTCGGTGATTCCCAGCCGTTCAACCACGCCGCGTCCCATTTCCAGGTCGGATTTATCAAATTTTCCGAACATGCTGGAAAGCGTGCCTGCGTATCCCAACCGGCCGGACATGACATTGGCAAAAACAGAAGAACGCTTTACCAGGTTGAAGTTTTGAAAAACCATGCCGATCTTCCGGCGTACTTTTCGCAAATCCTCCCCCTTCAAAGCGCATAAATCCACACCATCCCAAATGATTTCGCCTTCGGTCGGATCGATCAAGCGGTTGATACAACGCAGCAAGGTGGATTTTCCTGAACCGGATAGGCCGATAATAACCAGGAACTCGCCATCCGGCACCTCAAAACTGATATTCTTAAGGGCTACCGTTCCATCGCCATATACTTTGGTTAGATTTCTTACCTGGAGCATTCTTTTTTCCTCAAATCCTGTTTAATCAGATTATATAATAGCTGGCTGTTGACAAGATCAAAAAACCATCACCCTCATGGATAGCAAAGAAGGGAAAGGCAGCTCAACCGTCTTTCCCTTCTTGTTTGAACTAATCGGGACCCATTTTTATGTTGTGCTTATTCCTTGGCTAAATCCTCGGCAGATACTCCAGCCGCGTCCAGGATCTGGCGGAAAGGATCATAGAACGTATCGTCATGGCGTTCCATGCCGCTCCACTGATATGCCTCGTCCATGGCAGCCAGGCCTTCTTCAGTATTGAACAGGTCCAGGATGGCGGTGACCAATTTCTCCTTGGTTTCCTCGGGGAATCCTTTTACGAATTGAATACCATCATTCGGGATATCCGGTTCGATGGCGATGACCTTGGTCTTTTCCATGATGTCAGGATAATCTTCCTCGATGCGGGTGCGCGCGTCGACATAGGTGGTCGCGAATTGGCAGTCGCCGTTATAAACGCCCGCTGCGGCCGCTTCATGTGAGCCGGCTTCCACCATTTCACCCAGGTCGGTATCGGGATTGATCCCTACGCCCTGGAACATGATCTTGGGGATGACTACGCCGCTGGTGCTGAAAGCTTCTGAAACGCACCAGGTGTACCCTTTCAGATCATCGATGCTGTCCGCAGGATCGTCAGCCATGACCATGAATTGGCCGTTATATGAAGGGCTTCCGTACCTCGTGGAAACCAGGGCAGTTTCGGCGCAACCCTTTTCGGAAGCAAGGATATAAGAGAAAGTTGCCAGTGATGCCATGTGGGCTTTTGGCGGATCCTGGCAAAGCGCTTCGATCGCGCTGGCATAACTGGTTGCCACGAATGGTTTGATCACCAGGCCGGTGGATTGATACAGCAGATCAGCCATCTTGTCGAACCCGGCCAGCACACGTTCGGTTTCACCGGAAGGTACCGCCACGAAGATGATCGGGTTCTCTTCCGTTCCCAATTCTGCATCCCATTTTGGTTTGCATGCAGTTAATACGAGACTTGCCAATATCAAAATCGCGAGAGCTACTAAGCATTTCTTGCTGACTTTCATAAAATCCTCCTTTTCTGGTTTATGGTCTATTGAAACTATATAACAACAATATCTACAATGCAAGTTAAATTCATCCTCTTGCGATTCCGTAAATAAATTTCAGTTTATCCTGAATGATATAATGCAAGGAAATCATGGAAAATCTTAAAAAATCCCGCCAACAATTGATCGATAAGATTAAATCGCTGTTGATCCAGGAAAAACAATTCCTGGCCGAAACCCGCAGTGATCTGAAAGACTTGTCCCTGCTGGATGACCTGCTCTTTCAGGTTGATGATCTTTTTCTCTTGGTCGTGGCGGGGGAATTCAATTCCGGAAAATCCGCCTTTATCAATGCCCTGCTGGGTGAATCCGTCCTGGATACCGGCGTAACTCCCACAACAGCGGGTATCACCATTTTGCGCTTCAACGAGCAGCGGGCAATCCGGCGCGACGGAAAAGGAAATCTTCTGGTTGAACTTCCCAATCCTGTTTTGGAAGAGATCAGTATTGTGGACACCCCCGGCACCAATGCCATTCTGCGCGAACACGAGCAATTGACCAGTGATTTTATTCCCCGCTCCGATTTGGTGCTGTTTGTGACCTCGGTTGACCGGCCATTCACGGAAAGCGAAAGATTATTCCTGGAAAGCATCCGCGATTGGGGCAAGAAGATCGTCATCATTATCAATAAAAGCGACATTGTGGAAAATTCCCAAGACCTGGAAAAGGTTAAGGAGTTCGTCAGCAGTAATGCCGGCAAATTACTGGGAATTGTTCCGAATATCTTTTCGGTGAGCGCCAAAGAAGGACTGCGCATTAAAAACGAAACGAAATCATCTTCATCACAGATGAGAGAAATTGAGAATTTCATTTCGACAACCTTGGATACACGCAATCGCTTCAAACTCAAATTGCTCAACCCATTGGGGATTTTGGATAACCTGACCAGAAAATACGTCAAGTTAAATACGGATCAGAAAGAAATGATCAGCGAAGATGTCCGGCTGCTGGATGATATCCATCGACAGATTTCCCTTTTCCGGGAGGATACCCTGCGATCTTTTAAATTCCGTTACGCCGAAATCGATAATGCCCTGTTGGAATACGAAAAACGCGGCCTTGAATTTTTCGATAACACCTTCCGATTGAATCGTGTCATGGACCTTTTAAACAAAGACCGTATTAAAAACGAATTCAGCCAGATGGTCGTACAAGACCTCGCGCGCGAGATCGACAGAAAGGTCGGTAATTCCATAGACTGGTTGGTGGATGAGGATCTCAAGCAGTGGCAAATCGTCACCCGCAAGATCAACGAACGCAGCGCCAGGTACCAGGATCGCGTTTTGCATGACCCTGCCACACAGCAGATCAACCTGGAACGCCAGAAGATCATCACCTCGATCAATCGCGAAGCGCAGCGCATCGTGGAGGCATTCGATAAAGAAGCGGAAGCGGCGCAGATAGCGGACGAAGCGCAATCAGCCGTCGCCACCTCCGCGGCCATCGAAGTCAGCGCATTGGGCTTGGGAGCCATCATCACCGCCATGGCAACTACCGCTTCTGCCGATATGACCGGAATCCTCCTGGCCGGTTTGGCGGCTGCTTTGGGCTTTTTCATACTGCCGGCTAAACGCAAGCAAACTAAAAACCAGTTTTCAAAGAACCTGGCCGATTTGCGCAGCCGTTTATCTGCCAGCATGATGCAGGAATTCGGCCACCAGGTGGACGTTATTATCGAGAATATCAATACGACCATTCATCCTTACAGCCGGTTTATCCGTGCCGAAGAAAACCGGCTCAACGATGCCGCCGGCCAATTGGATTCGTTATCTTCCCGTTGCGAACAATATCGCCTTGAGATCGAACAGTATTGAGTATTAATACCCAAATCTGAAATACTTTTACAATCTTGACGAATCACCGGCAAATAGATAAAATCGTCGTCTGTGTCTATTTTATAAGCGAAGGTAGCCTTGACCAACAAGGCAAGAGGCGCGAAAGGAAAATATGGAAAAAGTCATTTTAAATGCCGAAAAAAGAGAATTAACCGGCAAGCAAGTCAAAGTTCTGCGGCGCGAGCGTAAACTCCCGGCGGTAATTTACGGGAAGGGGGTTGAATCCACCCCTATCGTACTGGATCGCAAGGCAACCACAACAACACTGGGTAAGGTCTCCAGCTCAACCATTCTGACCATTGATCTCGCAGGAAATCAACAGCCCACGTTGGTGAGGGAAATCCAGAAAGATTACATCAAAAACGAAATCATCCACATCGATTTCCTGGCAGTCTCATTGAAAGAGAAATTACGCACCGCTGTCAGCATCAACCTGACTGGCGAAGCGCCGGTTCTCAAGGACTATGATGCCATGGTCGTCTCCGGTATCGAGCACATCGAGGTTGAATGTCTTCCCCAGGATTTGCCTGAATCCATCACTGTGGATCTCTCCATCCTTAAAGAAATTGGAGACGCGATATATGTGAAAGATTTGCCCGCCATAGCGAACGTTGAATTCCTGACCAATCCTGAAGACCTGATCGTGGTTGTATCCGCGGTGAAAGAAGAAGCGATTGTTGAGGAAGTTGTGGAGGGCGCCGAAGGGACAACCGAACCGGAAGTCATCGAACGCGGCAAGAAAGAAGAGGAAGGCGAGGAAGAGTAATATTTTCCTCTCCATCGGATGCAAGAAAGAAGAGCGGAATTATTTTCCGCTCTTTTACTTTAGTAAACCGAAGTTACTGGCCTGTCTGTCTACAGTTCGATCAACTGCCGCGTTATTTCCGCCGTGATTCCCCAGATTTTTTCCCCATCATAATCGTTGAACGACCATACCCTGTGAATTTCACCGTTGGAGCGTTGATAGTCCTCCTGATGCAGATTGCGCGGATCGCTCAGCCATGCATAAGGGATGCAGAAAATCCTTTCGACTTCGTCGAGGTTATTTTTAAGTCCGTTCAAGTCATCGATGAAACCGACAAACGGAAATATAAGCGTGCGGGTATGCGATTGGATGCAATCCAGTTGGCCCAGGATTTGAATGTTCCGGCCAGAGATACCGATTTCTTCCTCGGTTTCACGTAAAGCGGTAGCCTGCATGGTCTCATCGGTTGGCTCATGCATGCCTCCAGGGTAAGAAACCTGTCCGCGATGGCTGACCAGGGTATGCGAGCGATGCGTGAACAGGATCACAAGTTCCGAATGATGATAGGCAAAAGGCACCAATACCGCTGCTTTGGATTCCGGTTTGTCAGCGCGGTTCCTGCAGCTTCCGTCAGAATGGTTCCTCAATTTTCTTTTAAATTCTTCCAGAGTAGCATCATTCATTCGATTGTTCAATTTTATTGATCGGACGCGCGAAGATCAGGTAGCCGGTATGCGCGACCATGCGGTCAACCGGACGGAATTTCTCGGCTTCCGCCTGGTAAAACCGCATCAATATTTCGCAAACGTCGATAAATTCAAAGTTATTGCGTCTTAATTCCATCAGTAATTTGGTGATCTGATTGGTGGTTGGCAGCAGCGTTCCGAATTGGCCGCCGGGAACC
>CALGUJ010000061.1 GCA_937902055.1 uncultured Pelolinea sp. | reverse complement strand
GCGATACAAGGAGAACGGGCATGAGTTACACCATATTAATCATCGATGATGAAGAGCATGCAAGGCATAATATTTCCGAATACCTGAAAACCAGCGGGTATGAGGTTTTTGAAGCCGGAACGCTGAAAGAAGGCCGGGATTTTCTCTCCAAGGGAGATGGCGATATCATCATTTTGGACGTTCAACTGCCGGATGGATATGGTCTGGATTTCCTGACGGAAATCGCTTCCATGCCCTCCAAACCGCCGGTAATTTTGATCACCGGATACGGCGACATTCAGATGGCTGTGGACGCCATGAAGAATGGCGCTCACGATTTTCTGACCAAACCGATCATGGATCTCGCCAACCTGGAGGCTTCGATTGAACGCGCCGGCGAGATCATCAAAATGCGCCGCGAGCTGAATCACATCCGTCAAAGCCAACTGGATATGAACGATTTTGTCGTGGGAAGTACACCCGAATTTAAAGTCATGATGGAACAGGCTGCCAAAGCCGCGGCAGCCTCCGTTTCCGTGTTGATCACCGGTGAAACCGGAACCGGGAAAGAAGTTCTGGCGCGTTTCATCCATCAATCCGGGCCGCGCGCAAAGAAACCTTTTATCGCGATTAATTGCGCGGCAATTCAGCCGACTGTGCTCGAATCCGAACTTTTCGGTTACGAACAAGGCGCTTTTACCGGCGCTGAAAAAAGAAAACATGGTCTGATGGAAATTGCCGACGAAGGCGTGCTCTTCCTGGATGAAATTTCCTCCATGCCAACCGATATCCAGGCCAAGTTGCTGCGTGCGATTGAAGAGCGCGCTTTCCGCAGGGTGGGCGGAACGGCTTTGATCAACGTGGATGTACAAGTGATCGCTGCCTCCAACCGCAATGTGCAGGAGATGATCAAAGAGGACAAATTCCGCGAAGATTTGTATTACCGGCTAAAAGTGGTGGACCTGCATCTGTCGCCGCTACGCGATCGAAAAAAGGACATCCCCGAATTGGTGGGTTTTTTCATCAATAAATATAACCGGCAGATGGGCAAGAACGTGATCAATATTTCACCGGATGCATTGAAAGCGATGCAGGAATACCGCTGGCAGGGCAACATCCGTGAATTAAGCAACGTCATTCAGCGCGCATTGCTTTTTTGCGATGGCGAGAAGATCATGTTAGGCGACCTGCCGGCAGATATCGCGAAATCGCAATAATTGACCTGATCGTTTGGCACGCATATTGCAATAATACCTGCAGATAAAAGTATTTCTGGAGGTACCATGTTTGCACTTACTGCTAACGATTTCATCCTGACCCTGGCCGGAGTGATCGTGGTTCTTGGCGTGATCGCGTTTGTAATCGGCCTTTTCACGCTGGCATTCAAAGTGAACAGCGGCGAATTCAACGAGATCACTGCCAGTTCCGCAAAACTGGCTGAAAAAGGATTGACCGATGACGTGTCAGCGTTGGTCAATGGCATATCGGAAGTTTTAAAATCCATTACTGAAATGACCAAGACGAAAGTAGGAGTCGGTATCTTTATGATCATCGTCTCCTTTGTTCTGTTCGTGGTAGCCTATTACCTGGTATCGCGCATTATTTAGAAAAACAGGGCATCCATGGGCAGCATCGACCCAATCTTTGTATTTAAAAAGCATTTCAACAGAGGCGAAATTGAGGCTATCGTCAGGGGCCTTAGCCGGCACAAACCGGTATGGAATCGCCTGAAAGATGAAAACTTTTTAAATTCACTCATCCAGGCTTTACCGCGTGCGCCGGAATACTGGAGCGCAGCCCGAATCTGTCTGTACGCGGCGGGGATCGATGCACACACCCCAATCAATGACGAGATTATCAACAAGTTGCTGGATAAGAAACCACCGGAACAAAACACTTTTCAAAGTACCGGTTCCGCGAATACGCCTTTGGCAGCCATCGCTGCAGCGGCGGCTGGACTCGTTATGGAAGCCCGGAAAAATCAGGGATGGAATGCGTTGTGGGAAAACAACAACCTGCTTAACCCGGCTGCCATCGACGATGGTCTGGGAACCGTATTCTCTGTCGCTTATGAGCTTTGCCGCGATCGGCTGAATTTCCTGAAAGAACTCAGCGTTTCGTCTGAGCCGGCGGCACAAAAAGCGCTGGCTTTTGTTTTAATCGATGCGGTTAATGCCATCCAAACCGGCAGCGAAGAGATTACGGAGTGGATTGCCGCGACTCCCAGAGATCGTTTTATCCGGGTGCTGGAAGAAATTCAACGATACGGTAATCAGCCAATCCTGAGCGGCCTGGCAGAAAAATATCTGAGCTGCCATCCCCTAAGCCATACTCCGCAAAAGAACCTGACTTCTGATGGATTGCTTGGGGAAATTGCGCTGAACAAAGATTATGCCCTGCTTTATGAATTTGGCGGTCATGGCGAACAGGCGCGCGCATGTTCGACCGCAGCTATGGAAATCGCGCATCGTCTGAACCAAACCTTGGACACTCTGCATAATAGAATAGCGCGAATTTCGTCTGAAAACACTTCAGACCCGGCGGGATTTATCCTTGAAACCGATTCTGTTCAGGATGAATTTTTGGGTAGGATTAGTCAGGCTGCAGCTCTGCAAAAAACAGATGTGGATGCGGCCCGGATAATCGCTAAAAGCCTTTTTCAAGACCTCGATTCATCGGAAATGATCCGGGAATCGTTGAACGCCGGTCGAGCCGCAGCTTACGCCACTCCCCGGCAATTGATCGACCTCTTCCTGAATGTAAATTTGGTCAAAGAAGCAGCGGTGATCGCTGATCGTTTGAGCGACCTGCAGCCGTTGGACGAAGACTTATTAATAAAAACCGCTGAATTGAATTACCGTTATGGTGATTTTCAGAAAGCGGTTGATTACTACAACCGTTTGGATGTTTGCAGAGATTTGATCCGGGAGGAAAAGGTCCATCTGGCCGATGCCCTGGAAGAACTGGATCGCTGGCAGGATGCGCTGGAAATCTGGAAAACGGTCAATCCGGTCAGCCTGGAAGATTACCAGCGAATTGCTATTTGCTGTTATCGCGCCGGCGCGGACAATTATCTGGATGAGGTTATCAAGGGTGCCGCCAATTTCTACGCCGGCGCGAGTTTATTCAAAGTGATCAGAGCATTGGTTAACCTGCGAGCGGGGCAAACAGCCGAAGCGCAAAAATTGATAGAAGAGGTTATCGCCAGCCGCAAACGAGATGCTATCACCATTGAATTCCTGCTGGAGTATTTTGCTTCGAGCGGCCAATATAGCGCAGGAAATGCCTTTCTCCGTGAATTATCCTCACTCGAAACCAACGCACCGGAAATATTGGTCAAGCGTTGTGAATTGATTGAGAAAAATGAAAGTTCCGGGGAATGCCGGGTTTTGTTGGCGCAGGCGGGAGAATTTGG
>CALGUJ010000060.1 GCA_937902055.1 uncultured Pelolinea sp. | reverse complement strand
TTTTCGCGAGGAGTGAAGCCCTGCTTGCAGGGCGAGCGACGCGGCGATCTCATGCCAAAAGGCGAGGGACTTCCAGAATGGCAGCGTTCTTGCCCTCATCCCCGCCTTCTCCCTAAAGGGAGAAGGAGTTAATAGAGCATCTCCCCCCTCTGCTCCCGCAGAATGACTACCTGATACTCCGTCGTTTCTCGGCAGGATGCCTCGAACGACGGAGCATCTCCGCCCTCTGCTCTCGCAGAGGGCTCCGAGATTGCTTCGGGAATTTTTCGCTCACTAAGACAAATAATTTTAGGAGAAGGTGTTAAATGAAAACGAGGCAGGGGGAGCTGCCTCGTTGATCAATCTACTTAGAATCCAGTTATTTCTTGGCGTCGGAAATGCGCGCAATGGAAGCCAGACTGTCGTTCTTATCCAGGTTCATCAGGCGCACGCCGCGGGTGGTGCGGCCCGATTTGGTAATGTCGCCTACGTTCACGCGCAGCATCACTCCGTTGGTGGTCATAAAGCTGACGGAATCGTCCTTTTCCACCACGCGGGCGGAAGCAATACGGCCGATAGTTTTGATGGCTTTCTGGTCGATGGTGGCAACGCCCTTGGTGGCGCGCCCCTGGGTGCGGTACTGTTTGAGCTCGGTGCGCTTTCCATACCCTTTTTCGGTCACAACCAGCAGGAATCCGTCGGGGGTAACCACTTCCATGCTGGTCAGCTTGTCGCCGGCGGCCAGCTTGATGCCGGTCACGCCCCTGGCTGAACGCCCCATCGGGCGGAAGTCATTCTCGTTGACGCGCAAAGCATTGCCGTTCGCGGTGACCATGATCAGGTCGTCCTTGCCGCTGGTCAGGCCCACCCAACCCAATTCGTCGCCTTCTTCGAGGGTGATGGCGATCAGGCCGGAAACGCGCACGCTTTCGAAATCCGAAAGCTGCATGCGCTTTACGCGCCCGCTGGCGGTAGCTACCATGATATACTCAGCCGCTTTAAAATCGGGAACCGCCACAGCCGCAGTGATGCGCTCCTCAGGTTCCAGCGTCAGCAGGTTGACGATGGGCGTGCCTTTTTCGGTGCGGCCGGATTCGGCCAATTCGTAAACCCGTTCGGAATAAACCTTGCCGCGATCGGTGAAGAACAGCAGGGTGTGCAAAGCGCGGCACGGGATCATGATGTTGATCTCGTCCTCGTCTTTTACCGATTGCCCGATCACGCCCTTGCCGCCCCTGGCTTGCGTCTTGTAAATGCCCGGCTGGGTGCGCTTGATATAGCCATTGCGGGTGATGGTCACCAGCGCGGCCACGTCCGAAACCAGGTCTTCCTCGGAGAGATCTTCAATGTTGCTGTCGGAAATGAGCGTGCGGCGGTTGTCGCCGAATTTGCGGCTCACGTCCTGCAAATCTTCGCGGATGAGCGCCAGGATCTTTTTGGGATGGGCCAGCAGGTCTTCCAGGTACTCGATGCGTTCCATTAATTCCTTGTGCTCCTGCTCGATCTTCTCGCGTTCCAATTGCGAAAGGCGGCGAAGCTGCATATCCAAAATGGCCAGCGCCTGGATATCCGAGAGTTTGAAACGCGATATCAGGCGCTCCTTGGCAACGTCCGAATCGGGCGAATTGCGGATGGTCTTGATGACCTCATCCAGATTTGCCTGCGCGATCAGCAGACCCTCCAGGATATGCGCGCGGTGTTTGGCTTTCTCCAATTCAAATTGGGTGCGGCGGGTGATGACATCCACGCGGTGTTCGATGAAGATCTGCAGTACGCGCTTGAGGGAGAGCAGGCGCGGTTCGCCTTCCACCAATGCCAGCATATTGATGCCGAAGGTGGATTGAAGCTGGGTGTATTTGTACAAGCGGTTGAGCACGCGCTTGGGCTGCGCGTTGCGCTTAAGCTCGATGATGATGCGCATACCGTTGCGGTCTGATTCATCGCGCAAGTCGGAAACTTCCGGCAATTTATCCTCTCGCACCAGGTCAGCGATGCGTTCGATCAGGCTGGTTTTGTTGACCTGGTAGGGGATCTCGGTGATGCGGATCTGGTAACGCCCGCCCTTTAGCTCGTCGATGATGGCGCGCCCCTGCATGGTGATCTTGCCTTTACCGGTCGAATACGCCTGGCGGAGACCCTCTGCGCCCACCACGATGCCGCCGGTGGGAAAATCCGGGCCGGGGATGAATTTGATCAGGTCTTCCACCGTAATGTCGTCCACGGAATCCTGGTTATCGATCATGTATTCCAATGCGCGGCACACTTCGCGCAAGTTATGTGGGGGAATGTTGGTGGCCATGCCCACCGCGATGCCGGAAGCGCCGTTCAACAACAAATTCGGCAGTCGCGCAGGCAGCACCAGCGGTTCCTGCAATGAGCCGTCGAAGTTGTCGGTAAAGTCAACCGTATCCTTATCGATATCGATCAACATTTCCTCGGCCATCACGCCCAGGCGGGCTTCAGTGTAACGCATGGCAGCCGGGGGATCGCCGTCGATCGAGCCGAAGTTACCCTGGCCGTCCACCATCAGGTAGCGCATCGAGAAATCCTGCGCCATGCGCGCCATGGTATCGTAAACCGCCGCGTCACCGTGCGGATGGTACTTGCCCAGCACCTCGCCGACGATACGGGCGGATTTTTTGTAAGCGCTGTTGGCGCGGATGCCCATATCCATCATGGCGTAGAGCACGCGCCGGTGCACCGGTTTCAAACCGTCGCGAGCATCCGGCAGCGCGCGCGCCACGATCACGCTCATGGCGTAATCGATGTAGGACGTGCGCATCTCATGGTCGATATCGATTTGCTTTACTTTGCTAACTTCCATGCACAATTTTCCTTAAAAAGATTTTCCATTA
>CALGUJ010000059.1 GCA_937902055.1 uncultured Pelolinea sp. | reverse complement strand
AGGGTCTGGCCGGCAAAGTCCCGATCTCCGGGCAGGATGCCACCGCCGATGGCTGCAACAGCATCGTCAAAGGCGAGCAGACCGTGACCGTCTTCAAGGATATCCGCCTGTTGAGCCCCATGGCTGTCGAACTGGCTGATAAACTGGCCAAGGGTGAGAAACTCGATTTGGAAATGTACACTCTGGCAGAGCTGACCCTGAACGATGCCCTGGAAGGCGAAGTACCCTGCAACTTCCTGCCGGTCGTGCAAGTGACCAAGGACAACGTGTATGATGTCGTCGTCAAGAGCGAGTTCCAGGCTTACGATGATGTCTATCGCGACATTCCTGAAGATCAACGGCCGCCCAAGCCTTAAGTCGTAAACAACTAGCAAGTTACCTGAAAAGGGGCTTCAAAGGTATTTACCAATCTGAGTGAAGCCCCTTTTCATTCAAAAAATGAGAGATGCTATGTCTAATGATTTTATCCTCGATATTCGAAATGTGACCAAGCGTTTTCCGGGAGTGGTGGCGCTGGATGACGTCTCGATCAAGATAAAACGCGGTGAAATTCATGGTATTTGCGGCGAGAATGGGGCCGGAAAATCAACCCTGATGATGATCCTGAAAGGCGTTCACCCTTGGGGATCGTACGAGGGCCAGATTTTTTACGATGACCACGAGCTTAAGCTTGAAGACCGCTCCATCCGGCAGGCCAGCGAAGAAGGCATTGCCATTGTCTATCAGGAATTGACGCTGGTCCCCAATATGACCGTGGGGGAGAATGTTTTCCTTGGGAGGGAACCAAGGAATAAAACCGGCATCAATTGGAACAAGCTGTACTCCGACACCCAAAAGATTTTGGATAAATACCACCTGGATATCGATGCCAATGCCCTGGTTAAAAGTTTAGGCGTGGGAAAGATGCAAATGACGGAGATTGCCAAGGCCCTGTCGGAAAACGCCAAAATCCTGATCCTGGATGAACCCACCAGCGCGCTCTCCGAAGAAGAGATTGTCCATCTGATGGAAATCCTGAAAACACTGAAATCGCACGGCGTAACCTGCATTTATATTACTCATAAATTATCCGAGCTATTCAGGATCACAGACACGGTCACAGTGCTGCGCGATGGGCGGGTGATCACCACGCAGCCTATCGATAAATTAACGGAAGATGCGTTGATCAGCCACATGGTTGGCCGCAAAATCAAGGAACGCTTTCCAAAGGGAAATCGTAAACCCGGCAAAGAAATTTTGCGAGTGGAGGATTTGCGCGCGGTGGATCCGGACGATAATAGCCGCGAAGTGATCAAGGGAGCCAGCTTCAATTTGCGGGAGGGCGAAATCCTCGGGATCGCCGGTTTGATGGGTTCGGGGCGTACTGAACTGGTTTCAACGCTATTCGGGGAATACGGCCGGATCACCAACGGGAAAATTTACCTGGATGACCGTGAAGTGAAGATCGACAGCGCCAACCATTCGATGAAACTCGGAATCAGCCTGGTGCCGGAGGATCGCAAGAAATACGGCCTGGTGCTGATCCAGGATATTCAAAAGAATATATCGCTGGCGAACCTGGATAAATTTTCCAAGTGGTTCAAGATCGATTTCAACTCTGAAATTAAGAAAACCAGTGAATTCGCGGAGAAGCTGGAGATCAAAGCCCCCAACCTGTTTGTCGCCTGTCAGACGCTTTCCGGCGGCAATCAACAGAAGGTAGTCATCGCGAAATGGTTGATGTCGGAACCCAGGGTGTTGATCATGGATGATCCCACCCGTGGGATCGACGTCGGGGCAAAATACGAAATCTATAAACTGATGAATGACCTGGCGGAAAATGGCATTGCCATCATCATGATATCCAGCGAACTGGAAGAAGTGATCGGCATGAGCGACCGCATCATGGTGATGTCCGCGGGAAAATCCAGGGGAATCCTGGAGCCAAAAGATTTTAATCAGGAAAAAATCATGGCGATGGCGACGGTGTATTAAAAGCCAGCCGGATAAACAGGAGAATGATCTATGAGTGAAACAATTGCTTATTTGAAACAGCAGGTGAGAAAGAATATTCAGACCTACGCCATCATTTTGGCGATGGTTGTGATCTGGATTCTGTTCTCATTCCTGACTGAGGGCCGCTATATTGGCGCGCAAAATATTTCCAACCTCTTCCGCCAGATGGTCATCACCTCGTTCCTGGCTATCGGCATGGTGCTGGTAATGGTCACCGGAAACATCGACCTGTCGGTTGGCAAACTGGCGGGCTTTGTCTCGGTAGTGGTGGCGCAATTTCAGGCGAACATCTGGTTTGACTATATTCCCAACCGGGAATTACTGACCACAGTTTTTTCTGTACTGATCGGCATCGCTGTCGGGACGATTTTCGAGGTTTTGCAAGGATACTTGATCTCCTATCTGCATATCCCGGCCTTCATCGTGACTCTCGGCGGGCAATGGGCTTTGAACGGCGGCATCATGATCATCACCGAAGGCAAGACCATTCCGGCGAATCAACCCATATTCTCGGTGATCGCGCAGGGTTATTTATCACCGAATCTTGGCTGGATCTTTGCGGGTGTGGTTGTCCTGTTCATGGTTTTCTCAACCCTGCAGGGGCGGCGTAATAAGATCAAATATGGATTCAAGCCGCTTCCCATGCTGGTCGAGATTTTCCGCCTGATAGCGCTGGCGGCCTTGATTGTGATTTATGTCGCGATCGTCAATAATTACAATGGCGTCCAGATCCCCGTCATGTTGCTGGCCATCACCGCGGTGGTCATGTCCTACGTTTCAACCAATACGCCGGTTGGGCGCTATGCCTACGCAATCGGCGGGAACCGCGAGGCTGCACGGCTATCCGGCGTCAATATCAGCAAGAACGTTTTCAACATTTTTGTCTTGATGGGTTTGATGTCGGGCATTTCCGGGGTGGTGCTGGCTTCTTACGTTGGTTACGGAACCATCGCCGCCGGCCAGGGGTATGAACTGGATGCCATTGCCAGCACGGTGCTGGGCGGCACATCCACTTTGGGCGGCATCGGTACCATTTTTGGGGCGATCATCGGTTCGTTGATTATTGCCAGCCTGACGAGTGGTTTACAGATGATGAACGTTCCGGCGGCCTGGCAATACGTATTGAAAGGCATTGTTTTGGTGGTAGCTGTATACGCCGACGTATACTTAAAGAAAAATCGATAAATCGAGGTCAACAAAACGTCATGAGAGATACCGCCGACCAAAAGCTTGTCCGAAAGTTGAACAACAATATCATCCTCGATGTGCTGCGAAAGGAAGCGCCGCTCTCGCGAGTTAACCTGTCTGCGGTAACCGGCTTGAATCGCTCGACGGTATCCTCCATCATTGACGAACTGATCGAGGGGAATTGGGTCAGGGAAACCTCCTTTCAAACGGACAAAATCGGCCGTCCAGGATTGCAATTGGAAATCAATCCGCTGGGCGGATGTGTGGTGGGGATCGAGATCGGCGTCGATTTCTTGTTGTGCCTGGTAACGGATTTCTCGGCGGAGGTCATTTGGCGGAAGCGCCTGCAGACCAACCCGCAAGACGGGCAGGTGGCAATCCAACAATTGGCGTTCGGGTTGGCGGCCGAGGCGATCGAATTCGGGAAAAAAGAATGCGGCAGATGCCTGGGGATCGGCATTGCCATCCCCGCGCTGGTGGACGCCCAAAATGGTATTGTAAAACTGGCGCCCAACCTGAATTGGGAGAATGTCCCGCTGCGCCTGATCTGGAACCAGCAATTCCATTACCCGGTTTACGTGGAAAATGACGGAAATGCCGCCGCTTTGGGAGAGTATTATTTCGGCGCTGCCCGCGGCATCCAGGATATCATCTATATCGCGGCCGGATACGGGTTGGGTTCCGGCATCATCGCGGACGGCAAATTGCTGCGCGGGAACAAGGGCTATGCCTCGGAAGTTGGGCACATGACCTATGATCCCAAAGGCGCTCTCTGCAGCTGCGGTAAACGCGGCTGTTATGAAACCATCATTGGCCCGCGCGCGGTGATTGAGAACGTAAAAAACCTGATCACGGAGAAAGGCCCGGATCATACCATTATCAAGATAACAGAGGGAGGAAAAAACGCCATCAACTATGACGCGGTAGTAAATGCCGCCCAGGAGAATGACCCCATTGCGATTGATGCCTTGAAGGAAGTGGGATGTAAACTCGGTTTGGTGGTTTCTCACCTGGTCAATATCTTCTGCCCAAAAATGGTGATCCTGGGGGGCGCCTTGAACTATGCCAAAGATTTCATCCAACCGACGGTCGCGAAAGTCGTCAAAGAAAATGCGTTGAAATTGTGCCAGGAGGATTTGGAGATTACCAATTCTTACCTGGGCCAGGAATCCAGCGTGATGGGCGCGATCGGATTGGTGCTGGAGAACCTTTGGCAAATTTGAAGAAAATAATTTGTTAATTACTGTATAAGGAGATTTCAATGGAAAATATCTATCAACCAAAACCGGAAGATCGGTTTACATTTGGATTATGGACAGTCGGCAATACCGGCAAGGATCCTTTCGGTGATGACTTTCGGGAAAAGAAAAGCCCGGCCGACCTTGTTTATCTCTTGGGTGAAGTCGGCGCTTACGGCGTGAATTTCCACGACAATGACCTGATCCCGATGGAAGCAACACCGGCCGAGGCGGAAGCGATTAAAAAAGCGTTCAAGAAAGCCCTGGCGGATACCGGTCTGGCAGTACCCATGGCCACTACCAACTTGTTTGCCAGCCCCATTTTCCGCGATGGCGCATTTACATCCAACATCGCCGCCATCAGAAAATTCGCGCTGCAAAAGACCATGCAGGCCATCGACCTGGGCGCCGAAATGGGCGCGAAAGTGTACGTGTTCTGGGGCGGGCGCGAAGGTGTGGAAGTGGAAGCTTCAAAGAACCCCATCACCGCCATCGAAAGGACGCGCGAAGCGCTCAATTTCCTGAGCGAATACGTCAAAGCGCAAGGCTACGACATGGTCTTTGCCCTGGAAGCCAAGCCGAATGAACCACGCGGCGATCTCTACTTCCCCACCACGGGGCACATGTTGGCTTTCATTGAAACGCTGGATCACCCCGAAATGGTAGGTGTGAATCCCGAATTCGCGCACGAATCCATGGCCGGATTGAACTTCGTGCATGCCGTGGCGCAGGCTTTGGATGCGGGCAAGCTGTTCCACATCGATCTGAACGACCAGGCGTTCGGCCGCTATGACCAGGACTTTCGTTTTGGAGCGGTAAGCCTGAAGAACTCATTTTTCCTGGTGAAACTGCTGGAAGATAACGGTTACAAAGGAAGCCGGCATTTTGATGCGCATGCCTATCGTACGGAGAACTACGAAGGGGTCAAGGATTTTGCGAGCGGCTGCATGCGTTCATACCTGATCCTGAAAGACAAAGTGAAAAAATTCAATAGCGATGCGGAAATCCAGGGTTTATTGAAAGAAATCAACCAGGAGATGCCGGAATTGAAGGATACCGACGGCAAATACACACCCGAGAAGATGAAAGCGCTGAAGGATTACGCTTTTGACCGCCAGGCATTGAGTGATTTTGGCATGAAGTATGAGAAACTGGATCAATTGACCAATGAATTGCTCTGGGGTATTCGCTGATTTGATGGTTCGCCGATATCATTGCGATGAAAAAGTTTTTAGGTATCGATTGTCAGGAGGTTGGGTTCGGTGATTTGGAACTACGGATTGCCGAACCCATCGGACCTAGAATCCTGTCGTTAAGTTACCAGGATTCCGGGAATATTTTTGCCGAACTGCCGGATGCAGCCTTGGCGCATCCAACCAAGGGGGAATATAAATTCTATGGCGGACACCGTTTATGGGTGGCGCCCGAAGAACCGGCCATTACCTACGAACCGGATGACCACGCGGTTGAGTTCGAGTGGGCTGGAAATGGCGTGACTGTGGTCGGGGACGTTGAACCGGGATCGGGTTTGCGAAAATCGATCCGCATTCAGACGACAATTCTGCAGAACGTCATCAAGGTGGATCACTGTATTCGAAA
>CALGUJ010000058.1 GCA_937902055.1 uncultured Pelolinea sp. | reverse complement strand
AAACCATTAAACACATGCTGGTCAGTTCAGCATTATTTATCAATATATTGATATCCGGTTTTTTGGTGATTCCCGTTACCGGGATCCAGGCAACCCAATCAGACATTCTCAACGATCCGGTGGCTTACAACCCGGAAGCGAATGAAAGCGCATCGCGAGCTGACAATGTGGATCAAGGAGCAGCGCTGCAAAAATTCGTTGAGTCGGTTGCCGACGGCAACAGCAGCACCGTACGGGGTATTTTTGTCGAAAATGTGCTCGAATATCCGGTTGTCCAGCAACCCGCAACCCAGCCAGGGTTCGTATCCACCGCGCAGGATGTGGTCACGGAATTTTCGATGGCAAGGAAGTATGGGGTAACCGGAATTTTGGCGCATAACTACCTGGCTGGTGCTTCGTTCTTTGATTTGGAAACCGGTGATATGGTTCAGATCATTTACGGTGATGGGACAATTGAAAAATTTGAAGTAACCGAAAAATTGGAGTACCAGGCGCTTTCGCCGGATTCGGCCAGCAGTTCTTTCAAAGATCTGGAAAGCGGCCAAACCTTGAGCGCTACTCAGATGTTCAAGGAAGTTTATACCGGGGAAGAACACCTGACGCTGCAGACTTGCATTCAGGTTGGTTCGGAAGATTCCTGGGGACGGCTCTTCATTATTGCCGAACCCGTTGCATAAAACAGCAATCCTACTTCATCATCTTCCCACGCAAAACCCCCGACGACCGGGGGTTTTGCAATTTAATAATGATTGATCAACCAGGTGGTGAGTGTAGTGCCAATGATTTGCAGGCTGCCGGCTGATATTTTATCCAACGTATCGTCCTGCGTATGCCAATAAGGATAATCGAAATCGATCATTAAACAGGCAGGAATACCTTGTTTGATGAACGGAAGATGGTCGTCGAGCATGGCATACTTCTCGGTGTCAAAGATTTGCGCCCCGTAACCTGAGGATTGGGCGATTGACCAAATTTCAGCAGTCAATTTTGGATCGGATTGCTTCTCTTTATAAACGTTCAGGTCGCTATCGCCAATCATATCAACCACCACTACGGCTGAAGGTTTTAGCTGCAGATGATCCGCAAAATATTGCGCCCCGATACTCCAATCCCAGTCGTTTATATGCCCCTGATCCTCGCCGTCAAAAAATACCAGCCAGGTGTTCGAAGGATCGTTCCGTAACGCCCTGCCAAGCTCCAGCAATAGAGCCGTGCCCGAAGCGCCGTCATTGGCGCCGGGAACGGGTAAAGGTCTCTTGTCAGGGTCGCTTTCCTGGTCGCTGATGGCGCGGGTATCGTAATGAGCGCCAATAATGACGTCCGGCGGGGAATCGTTCCGGCGGGCAATTATGTTCCGCATTTCCACCCCTTTATGATCAAAATCCTGAAAATTAACTGACCATCCGAATTCCGTCAATTCGGATTTGATAAACGCCGCGGTTCCGCGCGAAGCTGCGCTGCCGGGTAAGCGCGGCCCGAAAGCCATCACCTGCGTCGCGTAACGCAGCGCCTGGTCCCCGCTAAAATCTGGCGCAGAGTTGTCCATGCAGCCTGAGGCAGCGAGCAGAATGGCGGTGATCCAGACCAGGAGTAAAGAGAGTCTAAATAGCTTCATTTATCCCGTTCAAATAATGGCTTAAATCAGAAGATGAGCGCCTGGCATAGGCTTTGTACCGGTCGGTTTTGTTTCTTATTTTATTTTCAAAGGGTGGTATTAGGCGAAAACTGGCGCTCATCGGTTGGAAATGATGTGGATTGGGCGTAGAAATAAACTCGCATAATGCTCCCAGCAAAGTTGTGTTTGGCAGTTGTATCAAATCCTGCCCCTGAAAAAACCTGGCGGCGTTGATCCCGGCCAGCAAGCCCGAAGCAATATTGGATAAATATCCTTCCACACCGCTGATCTGGCCGGCTATGAACAATTCCGGTTTATGCTGGCATTGCAAGGTTGGTTTGAGTACATCCGGCGCATAGATGTAGGTGTTGCGGTGCATCTGGCCGAAACGCGAAAAAACTGCATGCTGCAGGCCGGGAATCAGGCGGAAGACGCGCGCTTGTTCGGTGTAAGTTAAATTAGTCTGAAAACCGACCAGGTTGAAATAAGCGCCGGCGAGATCATCCTGGCGGAGCTGCACCACCGCGTACGGCCGACCGCCGTTGCGCGGATCGCGCAGACCGAGCGGCCGCAAGGGGCCATAAGAAAGGGTTTCCATCCCGCGTGCTGCCATGACTTCAATTGGCAGGCAGGCTTCAAAGAAATTTCCTTTTCCAGCTTGCACACCGGAAGTTATTTCGGCCTCAAACCCGCGCAGAGGAATGCGTTCCGCGCCAACCAACTCCTTCACGAAATGTTCGTATTCGTTGCGCGAATTAAAAGGGCAGTTGATATAATCGCCTTCTTCTTTTTCCCCTCTTCCGAAGCGCGAACCCCAATAAGCGACGTTCATATCGATGGATTCGCCTGTCACGATTGGCGCGACCGCGTCAAAAAAAAACAAATTATCGGAACCGGTTAATTGGCTTATCGATTGCGCCAGCGCAGGCGAAGTCAATGGGCCGCTCGCCAGAATGCACAAACTATGGGGAATGGCGGTGATTTCTTCCCGCACGATCTGGATACGTCTGCAGGCAGCCAACGCTGCCTGAACTTTTTGCGAGAATTTTTCACGGTCTACCGCCAGCGCGTGTCCGGCTGGAACGCGGCTTTCAAAGGCACATTTCAATAGAAGTGAATCCAGCCGCTGTAATTCGGCCATCAGCGTGCCGCTGGAACGGTTGGGTAGCGTTGAACCCAGGGAGTTGGAACAAACGATCTCCGCCAGATTTCCGGTTTTATGGGCGGGTGTTGGCTGGATTGGGCGCATCTCATACAGCCTGACGGTCAATCCTCGTTTGGCGGCCTGCCAGGCAGCTTCACACCCTGCCAAACCACCGCCGACTACAATAAGGTCTTCCATGATAGATGCTCGGCATTGTATCATTTTTTTTTCGAGTTTGGCATAAATATTGCCTTGAAAACTCATTCACGCTATACTAAGCATCAGGAGCGCAGTATGTATCAACGGCAATTTCAGAGAATTCAACCGCAAACTACCGCCCATTTGGCTCAGACCATGACCTTGCTGAGCATGAACGTGGATGAATTGAACCAGGAGATTAACCGCGCATTGGCGGAGAATCCGGCTTTGGTCATGAAAGAGGAGCGGCGCTGCCCCGGTTGTGGAAAGTTATTGAGCGGCAACCAGATATGCCCGGTTTGCAGTAAACCGAAAAGCGCGCAATCCGAGGAAGCGATAGTGTTCTTATCTCCGCGCAGCGAGTTCAGTTATGCCAAGAGCGCGCCTGATGAAGATATTTACATGGATGAGGTTGACAACACGGATGAGGTCAGCCTGGCTGAATTCGTCCTGAGGCAGATCGCTTATGACCTGGAAAACGAGGAACGCATCGTTGCCGCATACATCCTGAACCAGGTGGATGAGGATGGCTTTTTAAACGAGAATCTGGCCGAAATCGCAAATTACTACCATCTTCCACTTTCGCGAATCGAAAACGTTAAACGCATGATCCAGCGCGCAGAACCGGTGGGGGTTGGATCAGCCTCACCGGAAGAAGCGCTGATGGTTCAACTCGAAGTCATCAACGAGAGCAGCCCGGTTCCCGCTTATTATTTTGATGTTATCCGTATGGGATTTGGAATCCTCTCTAAAAAACAATATGCACAGATCGCCAAGGGATTAAAAATTTCCAACGTGGAAGCCGAAAAGGCGATTGATTTTATCAGCAAGAATCTTTACCCTTACCCGGCGCGGGCACATTGGGGTAATTTCCGGCTGCCAAGCGAAGAGAAAGGACAGGTTTATACCCATCCGGATGTGATCATCAATCACATGAACAATGACCCCGCATTGCCATTGGTTGTTGAAATTATCACCCCTACCTATGGAACCCTGGATATCAACCCACTATATAAACAGGCTATCAAACAATCAGTAGAAGAAACCAAGGAAGACCTTAAAACGGATTATGAGAAAGCCAATCTATTGATCAAGTGCATCCAGCAAAGAAATAACACCATGCAGCGCTTGATGGAAAAGATCGTTCGCATTCAACGGGATTTCATCGATCAGGGTGAAAAATTCCTTGAACCGATCACCCGCGCTGAATTGTCCAAGGAATTGGAGGTTCACGAATCCACCATTTCCAGAGCGGTTTCCAACAAATCGGTTCAACTACCCAGTGGTCAGATTATTCCAATGGATATGTTTTTTGATAAAAGTTTGGGAATTCGCAGCCTGCTAAAAGAGATCATCGAAAGTGAAAATAAAGACGAACCACTAAGTGATTCGGAAATTGTTGAACGATTGAAAGGACAGGGTTATCCGTTAGCCCGGCGTACTGTCGCAAAATATCGGTCAATGGAAGGAATTCTCCCCGCCCACCTCAGGAAACAGGAAAGAAAGGGTAAATGACCGCAAAACCGTTCCAGCGCTTGACCGGCCGCTCACAGGAAATCCGATTAAGCACAAATGATTTCAGAATACTGTTGGATCAGTTGGAGAAACCGGCTTTGATCGCCAGTCTTTCGCGCTGGAGTATTCTGGCGTGCAATTTGTCCTTCACGGAATTCTCCGGTTTTGGCACCGACGAAATTTTCAGCGCCGGCATCGAGAAACTCGTACCGGACATTGAAGCGGAAAAGATCGTGGATGGCGCATGCCAGGAATGGACGATTTCACGGAAAAACCGGCCTCCCGCACGAGCTTCAATGGCTGTCACTTTTATCCAGCAGAGCGATAAACTGGCGTTATTGACTATTGAAAATGAGGAAAACAAGGATTTTGTGCTGGAACCGGTTCAGGCAAGTCTGATCAATGCCCAAATAGCCAACCTGGAAAGCCTGTTCGATGCAGGAATGACGGAATTGGTGCATGAAATACTCGTTACTGTTTCGCGGATCATGCAAGCTCGTAATACGGCGTTCTACCTGCAGGAAGGCCGGGACTCCGAGCCTGTCAAAATCAGCACTGATGAGAACCTGTTTCCAGCGAAAATTCCGGCGATCGAAGCCAAAAGACTGGAACAAATTGATGTATGGGAACCGGGTAAACGGGTATTATCCGAAATTCATCGCACCGGACGATTGAATAACCTGGGTGCGATCATCACGCTACCCATCAAGATCACAAAAATAAAAAATGGCTGGTTGATCATCGTTCTGAACGACATCAAACAGAAAAATGCAAAAGAACCTTTATTTGAACCGATCACCGCGTGGGTCTCGACCTTACTTCAGAACCAACAAGCTTATTTGGAATTGAAAGCAAGCAATAACCGCATTTTCGATGAGAACAAGCAATACAGCCAATTCTTCGAGAATGCCAGCGACAGCGCGCTGATCCTGGATGAACATGATTTCATTCAGGATTGCAACAAGAATGCCTGCGATTTTTTAAAATACTCCCGGGTTGAATTGATCGGTCAGAGAGCCGAAGTCATTTTTGAAAATTCGGAAATCAAGCGCAAACTTCAGGAAAAAAAATATCACGAGAAAAAGCATCCCGATTCGCCGGCGACGATATTTGACCGGGAGGGCAGCAAAATGCCGGTGGCTTATAAATTCGTCCCGCTGGATGAAGAAGGAAAGAAACTGCTGATCCTCACGGACCTGGGCGTGCAAACCGAGGCGATGAAAAGATTGCAGGCCGTCGAAAATAAAGCGGCATTGGGCGAGGTTATTGCGGATTTCGCGCATGAAGTGCGCAATCCGATGAACAGTTTCGTAAGCGGATTACAGGTCATTAAAAAGAAGGTAGCCAGCGATGACTTTATAACCAATACCGTTGCGCAGATGCAGGATGATTGCGTGCGGATCAATGACTTGATGGAATCCGTTCTTTCCTATTCCCGCCAGAAAGTAGAAAATTTCAAAGAAGTCGATTTGATCTTGCTGCTGCGGCGGATCATTAATCAAAACACGTTGAAATTCAGGCAGAGCAAGGTGGAGGCATTATTCCAGGCAAAGGTGCCGGCGGCTGTCATCAGCGCCGACCAACGATCGCTGGAGCAAGCTTTCATCAACCTGATCAACAACGCCTACGATGCCATCAAGCAGGATGGGGGCGTGATTTCGGTTCTGATCGAAACCAGGGGGGAAGCGGATGAGTTCCTGGTTGTGAGCATTTCCGACACCGGTCCGGGCATTCCGCCGGAAATTCAAGAAAAATTGTTTGAGCCTTTTGTATCAAGCAAACCCAAAGGAACCGGACTTGGCCTGGCGATCACCAAGCGGATGATCGAAGCGCACCAGGGGAAGATTGAATTGGAGACGTTTCCGGGCGGGACCATTTTTAGAGTGATCTTACACAATAACGCGATACAAGGAGAACGGGCATGAGTTACACCATATTAATCATCGATGATGAAGA
>CALGUJ010000057.1 GCA_937902055.1 uncultured Pelolinea sp. | reverse complement strand
ATAACGATATGGTTTGGCTGAAAACAGCAAATCTGCAATGATATCCGCGATCTCAACCATATCTTTTTCAACCAACCCACGCTGGGTCAACCAGGGTGTTCCCAAGCGGATGCCACTCGCACGCAAAGCTGCTTTATCACCCGGAATGGCATTTGAATTGGCGACAAGTCCGGCAATATCCATGATCCTGGCTGCCATATCTCCGGTAAGCGCAGTGCCATCCGGTCCGACAACCGATTTGCAGTCGATGTTCGTCAGGTGGGTATCCGTGCCGCCATAGGCAATGCGAAAACCCCTGGCCTTGAGCTGGTCATTCAGAGCTGTGCAATTTTTGATGATTTGATGCTGAAAATCAATAAAAGATTTCTCGCGCGCCAACTTGAAAGTGGTAGCCATGGCAGCAAGGACTTGAATGTGCGGGCCGCCTTGTTCGCCCGGGAAAACCGCTTTATCTATTTTCTTTGAAATATTTTCATCGAATGAAAGAATCACCGCGCCGCGGGGACCGCACATGGTTTTGTGAGTCGTAAAGGTGATGACGTGAGCGAACCCAACCGGGGATGGTAGCGCTCCAGCGGCGATCAAGCCGGCGATGTGGGATATATCTGCCAATAAGTATGCGCCGCAGGCATCCGCAATCTTGCGAAAACGGGCAAAATCCGGCACCCAGGGATAAGAGGAATAGCCGCAGATAATGACTTTGGGTTTGCGTTCCAATGCAATGCGTTCGACTTCATCGTAATTGATCCGTTCAGTCTGCGCGTCAACGCTGTAATGATAAACCTGATAGAGTTTCCCGGAGCGGTTCACCGATGAACCATGAGTCAGATGTCCACCATGAAAGAGATTCATACCCATTATGACATCGCCGGGATTGATCAAAGCGTGATAAACGGCATTGTTAGCCGGGGCGCCAGATAAGGGCTGCACATTCACGAAGATGTCATCGGCATCGACGCCATTGGCAGCGAATAATTCCGCGCAGCGACGACGCGCCAATTCTTCGATAACATCCGCAATTTCAACACCTTTGTAATAACGCGGATCCGAATAACGCCGAAAATGGGCCAGGTGATCCTCGATGTTCATGATTTTTTCTTGAGAGAAAATCCGGCTTTCTTCGCTGGGATACCCCTCAGCATAGATATTCTGCAATATCGAACCCAAACTTTGGCGGACTGCAGTTGGCGCCATACTTTCGCTGGGGATGAAAATCAATTTATGCTTCTGGCGGGCAGCTTCCAAGGAGATCAGTTGATCGACCGCAGGATCGATTTCGCTTAATGGATCAGAGATAAAGAAACCAGGCATTTACAAAACTCCCATAATTAAGATAAAAACCACTTGTTAACACTAACAAGTGGCTATGTGTGTTTCCTGATCGGCACTGATAGTGGACTAGATAGAGCCAACAATAGGAAATTTAAAAATCCAATCATCAAATTCATTTTAACCTTGCGTAATCTTCAGGTCAAGGACAAATGCACTTGAATTGTCAGATTATCCTGTGATTTGATCACTTGCCCAGATGATTTTTCAACCATTTCAAGGTATATGCGAAGACATCCTTTTTTTCCGGTTCATTGTGAATCTCATGAAAAAGGTCCGGCCAGACTTTGTAGTCCACACGAGGTGCAGTTTTGGCAAATTGATCGACGGAGGCTTTATCGACGATCCCTTCATTTCCACCAATCATCAAGAGAATATTGACTGAATTTTCTGCGGCATGATCTAAAATCCAATCGCCGTGATCGATGAACAACAACCCCATGCGGGCTGAGATCATTTTGTGGACTAGCGGATCACTTACGTAGGCAGATACCACGTGTTTATCATGCGAGAGCAAATTGGCATCCAATCCATTATCCATCTTGAAAGATGGCATGATCTTGTCCATGATCCGGGCAAGCGATTTCTTCACCGCGGGTACCGGATCTTTGGTGTGAATGCCCGGGGATGTCACAACCATCCCATCTATGTGTGGTTTTCGAGCCAGGGCAAACCACAACGCCAGCAAGCCACCCATGCTGTGTCCGTAAACAAAGACAGGCATACCGGGAAATATTTCTTTGATTTTTTGCAGGAAGTGATCAATATGATCAAGGAAAAGAGAATTATCGGCGATATGGCCGCGTGGACCGGGCGTCTTTCCATGCCCCGGCAGATCAGGGGCAACAATCGCGAAACCTGCGTCTGTATAAAAATGAGCGAAGTCAGCCTCATAACGACCACTGTGTTCACCAAGGCCATGGATGAGCAGGATTACCGACCTGGTATCTTTTTCGGGCTGCCAGATTTGGTAATAAATACTTTGAAACCCATGAACCTGTAGATTCCCTTCTTCGTGTTTCATCCGAACCTCCTGGCGCTATTGGTGTTAATCAACACAAGTTTAATGGATAATTGAATATAATCAAGTGCAGAAGATCAATAAAGGTCAGTAATCAATACTACTTAGAGCTGATGAATATACAGAATCCAAACGAAGACCAGATTCTTGATCGAGCAATCAACGGAGATGAAGAAGCCTTTAGTCTCTTATATCAAGACAATATTAAGAAGATTTACAGCTATATCTATTATCGAACCGGAAACACGTACGAAGCGGAAGATTTGACCGCGCGCGTTTTCCAGCGTGCTTTGAAACACATCACACGATATAAGAAAACAAATGTACCCTTCTCTGCATGGTTGTATCGGATCGCGCACAACCTGGTGGCGAACTGGCATCGAGACAATCAACGCCGCAAAGAAGTGCCCATCGAGGATCATCTGGACCTCGGATCACATGCTGATATTCCGGACGACCAATATGAAAAAAAGCAGGAAGTCGAGGTGCTTTTACGGGCAGTTCGAAAGCTGCCCAGCGACCGTCAGATGGTATTGATCCTCAAGTATGTGGAAGATCTGTCGAATAAAGAAATAGGCGATATCATGGGGAAAAGCGAAGGTGCAGTAAAAAGCCTGTATCATCGCAC
>CALGUJ010000056.1 GCA_937902055.1 uncultured Pelolinea sp. | reverse complement strand
GGAAAATGGAACGGTAGCGCGGGTTATCCCATTGGTCGCCGCCGGCGCGCGCCGAGGAAACAAGTGTCCAAAGCACGGACACCACAACGAAATACAACAACAAGCGCTTATTCTCCCGCGATTGTTCCTTCCAAACCAGCAGGAAAGCGGCGATCAGCAGCGGCACCAGCAGATACCAACCCAGCGAACGGAAGATGGAAATGGCGCGGTTGATGGCAATGCCGGGATACATGATGGCGGCCGGCAGCACCGGTTGGGCCGCGCCGTACCCGATCAGGAAGGGCGCGCGGTATTTCTCGCCGATCAACTCAACTTCCCATTGCACCCGCCCGGAAGAACTTTCCATCAGGTAGATATCGTATTTGGAACTGTCCACCAGCCATGACCAGCTAAAGGCCACGCCCGCCAGGATCAACGCCGCGAGCAGCAGATAGCCGGCGATGCGCCAGCCCTTTCCGGCGTTGGGTTGGATATTTTCCAGCCAAAACCAGATCGCCAAGGCGGCCGCCATGGCTCCGGCAGCTTTGAATGAAAGAAAGAGCATGCACAGGAAACTAATCCCCAGGGTGATCACGGATGCCCTGCGGTCGTCTTTCCATTTCCCCGCGCCCCAGGCGGCAATGGCGCTGAGTCCGATCAACAGCGGTTCGCGCATCTGCGAGGCGCCCAGCACCAGGCTTTCCGGATAGAGCGTGTAGAGCCAGGCGCTCAGGTTGGCCGCTTTCTCCCCCCAGCGTTTCCTGACCACCTGCCAGAGGAATGGCAAACCCAACGCGGAGGCCAGCGAGGTCAGGATCAGGATCAGCAGTGGGCGGTGGGCGTCGGGGCTGAAGACGCGATAGATCAGCGCGCTGAACGAAAGCAGCCCGCCGTATTGGTCGGTGGTGAATTCCGCTTGAAATGCGCTGGCCAGCGGCGCGCCGGATTGCGCCAATTGCCAGGCGTCGCTGTCGCGCCGGTACGCGTCCAGGTATAAATAACCGGCGTTGGTCGGGTCTTCATCGTAACCCAGCACGGGCAGGGCGATGAAAAGAAAGACGCCCAGGCTCAGGCGCAGCAGGAAGGTGAGAAAGATCGCCCAACCCAGCGCGCGGTTCCCGCCCAGCTTGCGCCACAGCCAGCCGAGCGCATACAGGCCGGCGCCGGTCAGCAGCGCGGCGGACAAAAAGCCGACCCAGGGCTGCCGGCCGGGGTTGAGCCAGGCCACCAGCCCGCCGCTGAGCAATCCCAGGCAGCCGCAAAAGAGCAGAAATGAGCGCTGTAACTTCTTCATTTTCAGATACCGCTTTCCGTGATGTCCAGATGTTATTTTAATATTCTTTGCAGTTTGTCCAGCGTGGTCTGCGCGCGGCATTTCCAGTCGTATTGGGCGGCGTCCGCTTTGGCTTGCCTGCTCAGGCGCAGCCGCAGGGGCTCATCCGCGGCCAACCTGCCGACCTTTTCGATCCAGTCGGCGGGGTTTTCCGGTTCGCAGAACAACACGTTCTGCGCGTTCAAAACTTCATGGAAGACCGGGATGTCGCTGGCGGCGATGGCGCGCCCGCTGGCTAAATAGTCAAAGGTTTTCATGGGATTGATCACGCGCGCGATATCCCCGCCGCTTGAACCGGAGATGGACCGGCTATAGGGCATGAGCAGGATATCCGCGGCCGCCTGGTACATCGGCAGGCGGCTGTTGGGGATGAAACCGGCAATGGTCACGTTTCCGACGCCGGATTCTTTAAGGGTGTTCTGCCAGGGGGCGATATCTTCAGGCCGGCCGCCCATCCAAAGGAAGTTGACCCGCGGCAGGGCGCGCGCCAGTTCCACCAGGATGTGCATGCCGCGTCCGTTATAGAAATGGCCGGAATAACCCACCGTCAAGCCTTCCCTCAACTTAAGCATTTTGCGCGCCTCGGGGGGAGCGGGCAGGTTTTGGTAACGTTCCATTTCCACGCCATTGGGGGCAATTTGCAGGTGATCGGGATCGAAACGGAAAGCGAATCTTTCCTCTAATCCCTGCGCCAGCGCGCGCGTGGTGCACAAGGTCAGTTTGGCGGTCGGGTGCGAGATGTAGCGTTGGAACAGCCGGGGCCCAAACCGGCCCATCGGGAAATCGTGGAATTCCATCACCGCCGGAACGCCGCGCGCCAGCGCGAAAACGGCCGCCTGCAGCGACCAGGTGTAAAGCACGTCCGCGCCCCAGCCTTTGGCCAGGGTTACCGAACGCCAGCAAAAATCATACTGGCGCAGACCGCGCAGGAAAGGCAGCCAATCCACCGGGAAGGGCGTGCGCAAGCCGTAAATGTCGGCCAACTCCTCCCAATGGCCGCGGCGGTATGCCGGCAGCCACAGGCGCAGGTCGCTGCCCATTTCCTTCAGGGTATGGCAGACTTTCATGGCCTGAATGCTGTTGGCGGTGTTGGAAGGAACCAGAGAAGTGGTGACGGCGGCGATTTTCATGCGGGACTGACCTCCAAAGCCGAGATCTCACGCTTGCGAACCTCGCGCAGGCCGCGCAGGATGATAAATGCGACCGAGACGATGAAGAAAGCCGAAAGCAGGAAAGCTTCGAAATTCAAGCCGAGGCGCGGCACCAACAGGAACGCCAGCGCAACCTTGGCGATCCCGCAGTACAGGCTGATGCGCGTGGGCACGGCCGGCAGTCCCAGCGAAAGCAGCAGCGGCCGGTTCCAGAAAAAGATGTTGGCAAAGCCCAGCCCGGCCAGGAAGATCAGCATCGGAACGTAGGCAGGTTGAAAATCGGGCCCGTAGAACAGCAGCAGCCAGGGACCGAACACAATCAGCCCGAGCGAAGTCGCCAGCGTCCAGCCGCCGGAGATGAGCGTGACGCGTTTTAATAAGCGGCGCAGCAGCGTCCAATCCTTTTTAATGACCGCATGGTTGATCTCCGGATAGGTGGTGGAAATGAAGGGTGTGATCGGGATTTGCACCAGGTTGATGATGGCCAGCGCGGTCTTGGCGTAACCCACCGCCGTCGGCGAGAGGAAATACGCAATCCAAAGGGCTTCGTTATCGCGCACCAGCATGATGATGGTGCTGCTGATGTTGGTGCTGAAAGCAAAACCGAACAATTCTTTAAAAGGAGGCAGCTCCGAGAAGGGCGCTTTCCACCAGCCCGCTCCCAGGTCGCTGTTCATTTCCCTTAATCCCAGGTAAGCGGTTCCCAGCCCTAAAATTGCTTTACCGATCAGGTAAGCCCACACGATTTCCATCATGCCGCGTTTGGTGAAGAAAGCCCACACGATGATGGCGGCGTTGACCATGCTGCTGATCAAATTGACCACGGCATAGCTGCGGAACTTGTTGGTAACCTGCAGCACCCCGGTGGCGGTCTCGGTGGCAAAGTTGAGCAGCACCATGCTGCCGTACAAGATAAACAGCGGCGCGGTGGCCGGGTCGTCTGCCAGCCTGGTTGAAGCAAAGGGCGCGAGCAATACCAGGATCAGGAAGGACAGAATAGCGCTGCCGGCTTCGCCCAAAGCGGCGGCCTTGATGACCGCGGCGGCGCGCCCGCTTTGATGATTCGCGCGCGCTTCTCCAAAATACTTGACCACCAGTTCATTCATGCGGAAGGAGAACAGGCGGTTGAGCGTGGAAGCAAAGGCTGTGATGGTGCCGATCACGCCGAAGCCGGCCACTCCCAGCAGGCGGCCCGCCAGGATGCTTTGGATGACACTCAACCCCATGCTGAGCACGTTGCTGCTCAGCAGGTAGCCGGAGTTGGCCATGATCTTCTGCAGCAGCTTGTCGGATTTGAACGTGTCCCAGGTTTTTTTTAGGAAATTCATTCCGTGCTCACCTGGCTGGCCCAACTGTATTCCTGCTGATACCAGGCGACCACGTTGCGTATGCCTTCATCCAGGGAGGTTTGGGGCTTCCAGCCCAGCAGTTCATGGGCTTTGCGGGTGTCAGCCCAACTGGCTGACATATCCGCTGCGTTCTGCGGGTAGTATTTCACGTTGGCTTTTTTGCCGATGACGATTTCGAACTTGCGGATCAGGTCGTTGATGCTGATGGACTCGTGCCCGCCCAGGTTGATGACCTCGTAACCCAGCGGTTTGAGCGCCAGCACGGTGCCGGCGGCGATATCGTCCAGGTAGGTAAAACCGCGCGTCTGGTTGCCGTCGCCGAATACCGCCACTTCGCGGCCTTCCAGGATCCATTTGGCAAAGCGGAACATCGACATTCCCGGGCGCCCGGCCGGGCCGTAGACGGTGAAATAGCGCGCCACGGTCACGTCCAGTCCGTAAAGGTAATGGTAACTATAGCAAAGCGTCTCCGCGGCTTTTTTGCTGGCGGCGTAGGGTTGCAGCGGCAGGCTGGAATCGGCTGTCTCGGGGGTGGGGTAAGGCGCGTTCTCGCCGTAGATGCTGGAGGTGGAAGCCAGGATAAATTTACCGATGCCTTCGTTACGGCACATCTCCAGCAGGTTCAAGGTGCCGGTCAGGTTGGTGTCGTAGTAACTCCAGGGATCCAGCACGGAATCGCGCACGCCGGCTTTGGCGGCCAGGTTGATCACCCCGGCCATCCCCTTGTGGTTTTCGGCGATTCCCTTCAGCGTTTCTCGGTCGCAAATGCTTTGGCGGTAAAAGTTGAAAGCCGGGTATTCGCTCAACCGGTCCAGCCGCCATTCCTTCATGCGCAGGTCGTAGACCGGGTCGAAGTTATCCACCCCGATCACCTGGTGGCCGGCTTGCAGCAAATTCTCGCTGACTTTGGACCCGATAAAACCGGCGGCGCCGGTGACCAGATACGAAGACATCAGAGTCTCACAACCTTATCGTTGGCCTGGCCGTGCAATCCCAGCGCGTTGCGCGCGTCCACGATCAGGCGCGCGTCGGCCAATATCTTTTTGTAATCGTATGATGAATGGTTGGTGACAATCACCACGCAATCGGCGGATTTTACCGCGCTCTCCAGGTCCGCCACGCTTTCCATGTTGATGTCCTCGTGCCGCAGGGAAGCGATGTACGGGTCGTGGTAACTGACTTCGGCGCCTTTCTGGCCGAGCAGGTGGATGATATCCAGGGCGGGGCTTTCGCGTAGGTCATCAATGTCCGGTTTGTAAGCCACGCCGATCACCAGCACTTTGGAGCCGTTCAGGGCTTTCTTGTGCCGGTTGAGTGAATCCTGCACTTTAGTCACGGTATAACGCGGCATGGAGGTGTTGATCTCGGAAGCCAGCTCGATGAAGCGCGCCGAGTAGTTGACCGTTTTCAATTTCCAGGAAAGGTACAACGGATCGATGGGGATGCAGTGCCCGCCCAGGCCGGGGCCCGGCAGAAACTTCATGTAGCCGAAAGGTTTGGTGGCTGCCGCCTCAATCACTTCCCACACGTCCACGCCCAGCCGGTCGCACATAATGGCCATTTCGTTGACCATACCGATGTTGATCATGCGGAAGGTGTTCTCCAGCAGTTTGGCCATTTCGGCCACCT
>CALGUJ010000055.1 GCA_937902055.1 uncultured Pelolinea sp. | reverse complement strand
ACTTGTGTGCCGCCGTGCGCGAGGTCAGCCCGGAGACATTCATTCTGGTGGACGCGGTTTCCTCGCTGGCCGGTTCCAAAATTGAGATGGATGCCTGGGATATCGATTTCCTGCTGACATCATCGCAAAAATGCCTGGCGCTGCCGCCAGGTCTGTCGTTGGCCGGCGTGAATGACCGCTGCCTGCAAAAAGCCGAAAAAGTGGCCAATCGCGGCTGGTATTTCGATCTGCTGCTGTTGGAAAAGCACCGCCTGAAGGATTCCACCGGCATGACCCCGGTCATCCCGCTGATTTATGCCCTTGATTTCCAACTGGATCGCATTTTCGCCGAAGGCCTGGACGCGCGCTTCGCGCGCCACGCGGCCATGTCACAGCGCGTTTACGATTGGTCGCGCGCGCATGGCATGAGCACCTACGCCGATGCTGCCTGCCTGTCCAAGACGGTTGCCACCATCAACAACGACCGCAACCTGAGCATTCCGGATTTGAACAAATTCCTGATGGAAAAACACCAGATGCGCATTTCCAACGGGTACGGCGACCTGAAGGACAAGACCTTCCGCATCGCCACCATGGGCGAGACCACGCTGCAGGATGTGGATACCCTGCTGGCCGGCATGGAAGCCTTCATGGCAAAGTAAGCGCGTGATTTGATCAATTATGAAGAGGAGGCAGATCGCCTCCTCTTTTTTTTAATACGGGGCGGAATTTCAATATAGCGGCGCGTTTCCAAACGCGCCCTACTTTGCTCCCTCGAAGATGATTTTGCGAGCGATGCGCGGCATCGCGAAGCAATCTCACGCCTTGAGATCGCCACGCCGCGCAAGCGCGGCTCGCGAAAGCAATTTCCAATTTTTCTTTGCGAACCTCGCCTCAGCGAGGTGACGCAATCTCACGCATTGAGACCGTCACGATGATTATGAACACTTTTTAGCCGGTTTGTATTTGCGAGCAAAGCGAAGCAATCTCTTGCATTGAGATCGCCACGCCGCTGGCACTGCATCTCTCTTGGAGAAATAATTCGAGGCAGGCAAGAATGCCTGCCCTGCAGATAACTTACTCAAAGCGGCGCGTTTGGAAACGCGCCCTACTTTATTTCCGCAGCTTTGGCTATCCCATATGCGCGTTCAGGAACGCCTCGATCTGCCGGTAATAATCCCGCAGCGTTTCCGGCTGGCGGAAGCCGTGACCCTCGCCTTCGTAGACCTTCAGGGAGCAGGGTATTCCGCGTTCGTTGAGCTGTTTATAAATCTCGGTCGATTGCGCAGGCGAGACGACTTTATCGCTGTCGCCGTGAAAAAGCGCAACCGGATCCTGAATGCGATCGATATGAAAGATCGGTGAGCGATCGACGAAGCGCTGGTAATCCTTTTCAAGATTGCCGGTCAGGAAGCGGTGATAAAAGCGTTCGAATTTATGCGTGTGCTGCGCGTCATCCACCAGGTCGCTGACCGGGTAACTGCAAACTGCCGCTTTGAAGAGGCCCGGATAACGGATCAACACATTCAGCGCGGTGAATCCGCCCGCGCTGCTGCCAAACAAAACCAGCTTTCCGGAATCTGCCAATCCGCGCCGGATCAACTCCTGCGTGAAATTGAAGGTATCTTCAACGTCCACAATTCCCCAGTTGTGTCGTAAAGCCTCCTGGTAATCATACCCATAGCCGCTGCTGCCGCGGTAATTGAGCAGCGCGTAAGCATAACCGCGCGAATTGAAAAAGGCCGCGTCCGCCGAAAAACAGGGCAGATCCTGCCCGGTCGGCCCGCCGTGGATGTCCAGGATCAATGGCGGCGGCTCTCCGGGAGCAGCCTGATTCCCGGCAGGTGGATAATAAAACCCAAAGACCTCGTGGTGATCGCCGGATAAGAATGCAATCTCTTCGGGCTGGGTGGCTGCCGCCTGAACGATTTCCGGCAGGGGATTCTCCACCGCAAGCGATAACGTCTCTTCCTTAACATGCCAAATTTGTTTGGCGTCTTTCACGCCGTTTCCCAGGATAACCAGCTCCTCCCCAGCACAATCCAGTTGTGCAGCGCCGATCACCGGATCGATCCGGATGCGAGTGCTTTTCCCGCTGCGCAGGTCGACTTTCCAAAGTGAAGAAAAGCCGCGCAGGTTGCTCAGGATATAAATCCGCTTGCTGTCCGCGCTCCAGGCGTAACTGCGCATGCCCTGAATCCAGGCCGGCTGGCAAAGATGGCACCCATCCGGCGGCAGCAGCATACGTTTCTCGCGTTTTTTCAAATTGTAGAGCGCCAGGCTGTCCCAGTCTCCATCGCGGATGATGTAGCTCAACCATTTGCCATCGGGAGAAAAGCGCGGCTGGCAGGCGCCAGCGCCGGGACCGCCATCGATCCAGCTTTCCTCCAGCAGGCGCAATTGCATGCCGCCCAATTTTCCCAATTTAACCATGCCGGCATCCCAAGGCATGTACGGATGATTCCATTCGACCCAGGCGATCATCGCGCTGGAGGGGTGCCAGCAGGGCTGCATATAAAAATCAGCCCCCATCGCCAACTGGGAGGGCCAGGTGTATCCATGTGTGCGGCATAACGCCAGCCCGTCAGTTTCACCTTGTTGATAAACGTAAAGCACCCATTTTTCATCCGGCGAAAGCGCAGGAGAAGCTGCCCTGGTGAAAGGCGGGGTGATCATTTTCGGCGTCTCAACCGTTTGCAGGTCAACCCGGTAAAGGCTGCCGCTTTTTTCCGCGAAAATCAGGCTGCCGGAGCCGAGGTCAAATTCACCGCCGCCATAACCGACAGTTCCGCGTACATCCAGATCACCGGAAACCTCCCGCTGACTGCCATCCTGCTTTTGCCGGATGATGGCGCCGCGGCCGGCGATGGATTCCACCCAATAAATATCGGCATTTTCTTTACCGATGCGCACGTCATTGAAATGACGCAGGCTGTTAAGATCGTCAGGATGAACTGGTTGGTTCATGAATATTTCACCTTTACTTGATGATTGCAGATAGGAGTGATTTGATTTTAAAACAAAAACTCATCGCGATCCGATGAGTTTTTATCCATGCGATTTCGGTTGGTTAGTCCTTGGGGATCCACAGGTTTTTCAGCTTGACTTCTTTCTCATCACCCAAATCATCCCAATTATCCAATTTTGCCGCCAGGTATGCGATCGAAGCGGTTGGCAGGCTTTCGACTTTACCGGTCAGGATCTGCAAAAATGCCTCCAAACCGGGATTATGCCCGATCACCATCACGGTTTTCTTCTTCTTGCCGTGTTCTTTGACTGCTTTCAGGATTGCGGAAGGCTCCGCCATATAGAGGGATTCGGAAAAAATGATTTCGTGCTCGTACTTGCTGGCATGAGCAACAATCTCCGCGGTTTTTACAGCCCGTTCCGCGGTTGATGAAATGATTAAATCCGGCACCATTTTTTTATTGCGCAGCAACTTCCCCATTTTCTCGGCATCTTTAGCGCCACGTTTTTTTAATGGTCTTTCGATATCGGGAACTTCAGTTTCTTTCCAACTCGACTTCGCGTGCCGCATCAACAATAGTCTTTTCACGCTTTTTATCTCCTCGGATATTAATCGTGAAGTTAGTATAACATAATGACTATCCAGGGTTGGCAGGCTTGCGTTAATATTTTGTTAAAATTATATGGATGAACGTGAATCCTGAACAACCTGAAAAAGAGTTTATTGACGAAGCCATTCTCGTGGAATTCCGCCAGGCGCCTCTGCTGCAAAAAGTGCCTAAGCCTCCGGATTTTTTCACCTGGCGAGGGAAACGCTTCGAGGTTAAAAGTCTTTTATCGGAGTGGAGCGATCTGGCGCGGCGGGGAAACCAGGCAAAAAACATGCGGCCTGCGCACTTAACCCGCGCCGAGAAGATGGGTTCCTGGGGCGTTGGGCGTTTCTTTTTCAGGGTGGCGACCACAGATGAACGCACTTTCGTCATTTATTACGACCGCACGCCTAAAAAACGAGATGAAAGCTGCGGCAGCTGGGTGCTGCTTTCTGAAATCTCGGATAAGCGTGGGAAATGAACTTCCCGGAAGATGGAAATTAATGAAGCAGTTTTCATGCATTTTGTAATCTAACAAAAGGCGCTTTTTTATATATAATTACATTCCGTAGTATGATGAATGCAGGTCGAGAGGAATTTCATGAGCGAAGAGCGATTGATGATTTTAAAGCTGTTGAAAGACGGAAAGATCACTGCGGATGAGGCAGCCAGACTTTTGGAAGCGATCGGCGAAACCAAAACCAGGGCAGAGCATTCGCACGAAGAACACGAATCTTTAAAAGGGGAAGGTAAATTCTTTCGCGTAAAAATCACCGATGCCACAACCGGAAAAATGCGCACCAATATCCGCATCCCGTTGAGCGTGATGGGAGCCGGCGCAAAATTCGGCGCGCACTTCGCTCCGCAAATTGAAGGGATCGACGAGGAAGATATCATGCGGCTGGTCCGCAGTGGAGAGGTGGGGAAAGTTATCGATGTATTCGATGATGAAGACGGGGAGCATGTGGAGATTTATATCGAATAGCGATCGATGAGCAACAGCAATCATGCTGGTTGGAAAAGAACATTCTTTATAATTTGGTCGGGCCAGGCTTTCAGTTTATTCGGAAGCGAACTGGTCCAGTTTGCATTGGTCTGGTTCCTGACAAGACAAACCGGATCTGCTTCGGTGCTGGCGATGGCATCTTTTGCAGCCCTGCTCCCGAAAGTATTAATTTCCCCATTCATCGGCGCCTTGATCGACCGCTGGAATCGGCAGCGGGTGATGATCTTTGCCGATTTGTTCATTGCCATCTTCACGCTGATTCTGGCGGTCATATTTTGGCAAGATCGCGTGCAGGTTTGGCATATTTACGCCATCATGTTTATCCGCGCCCTGGGCAGCAGCTTCCATTGGCCGGCCATGCAATCGTCCACCTCCCTGATGGTGCCCAAGGATCAGCTCGCGCGCATTTCGGGCATGAACCAGATCCTGCAGGGATTTCTGGGGATACTGGCGCCCATGACGGCTGCGCTGCTGCTGGACATTCTGCCGATGCAGGGGATTCTGGCTATCGATATCCTGACCGCGCTGATTGCGATCACCCCATTGTTGTTTGTCGCCATTCCGCAG
>CALGUJ010000054.1 GCA_937902055.1 uncultured Pelolinea sp. | reverse complement strand
AGACGATCTGGATGGAAAATTATATCGAAGGCGACCGCTCGGTGGATAACCTCATCCTGCGTCTGAGAAAGAAAATCGGCGCGTACGGCGACCGCATTGAAACCGTGTGGGGCGTCGGTTACCGTTTCAGGTGGAACTCATGAAAATCAAGCCATTCCATACTCCCTTCATGCAGGCGCTGATCTGCCTGTCGCTCGTCAGCCTGGCGATCCTGCTGCCGCTGTCCCTGGCCGCCGTATCCCACCCTGGCCTGAAGGAAGCCACTTATACCCAAAGCATGTTGATGGTCAGCGGTTTTTCCACGCTGGTTTTTGCGTTCCTGGTGGAAAGGAAAGCGGGAAATTGGTGGGCGAAATTCACCGCCGAGGGCATCAACGCGCTGACGGCCATGCTGGCCAACCTCCTGATCGGGCGGATTGTCGTGGCCATTTTCGCCGGCATCCTCACATCCAGCCGGCCGCTCTTCGGCGCCGCCCTGCGCAACGCCAATACCTTTTTCCTGTTGGGCTCGGCCTTCTTTATTTATCTATTCTTCCGCCTGTTCCTGCTATGCTGGCGCTACCTGGATCACCTGCGCCGCCATTACTTCACCTGGTCGCTGACCTATTACTTCCTGGTGATCGTGGTATGCCTGGCTTTTGCCTTCCTGCTGGTTCTCACAGTCTTCTTTTCTTTCATGGGCAAGAACCCGCTGAACGACGCTTCGCTGGCGGGCAGCGACGCCATCCTGGAGTGGCTGGTCTACAACGTCATGCCGGTATTCGGGCTGGTGATGGGATTTCTGTTCATCAGCCTGCTGATCCTGGTGCCGCCCTTCGCGTTGTTTTCCTATTTCTTCGCCAGGAAATTAAACGCCAGGTTGAAGAACCTGGGCGGGGCAGCCGCGGCCCTGCGCCGGGGCGATTACAAAGCGCGCTGCCCGGTGGAAGGCCTGGACGAGATCGCCCAGCTCCAGACAGACTTCAACATGATGGCGGATAATCTGGAGCAGAACATCGAAGCGCTGAATCGTGAGAAACAGGTGGTCAACGGCTTGCTCAACGAACGCAAGGAACTGGTGGCCAGCGTTTCGCACGAACTCAAGACGCCCATCACCACCATCACCAATTACCTGGAAGCCACCCGAGCGCACATCAAGAACAAACGCGACGCGCAATTGACCGCCAACCTGGAGGCCATCAACCAGGAAATCAGCCGGCTGAACCTGATCATCAACGACCTGTTCGACCTGTCGCGGGCGGAGGTGGGGCGCCTGACCATCCACACTGAGGAGTGCGCCGTGGACGAGATCGTCCGGCAGGTGGTGGAATCGCAGAAAGCGCTGGCCTGGCAGAAGCGGCACGTCGAAGTGGTCAGCCAGGTCGAAGCGGACCTGCCCGCCATCCGTTCGGACCGCAACCGCCTGGCGCAGATCCTGAGCAACCTGGTACGCAACGCCATCCAGCACACCCCGCCCGGCGGGATCGTGCAGGTGCGCGCGGAAAAACAGAAGAACAAGCTCCTGTTGAGCGTGGTGGACACGGGCGAGGGCATCCCCGCAGAAGACCTGCCGCACATCTGGACGCGTTTTTACAAGGGCAAGGATTCCACCAGCGGCAACGGCATCGGCCTGTCGGTGGTGAAAGAATTGACGGAATTGATGGGCGGCGAGGCGAGCGTTAAAAGCGAATTGGGCGCGGGCAGCGAATTCCAGGTGGTATTACCCTTTCATCCCCGTAAAAAGGAAAAATAGAACTTAGTGCCCCAGCTTGGTGCTTTTGATCCAGCCTTTGGGAAAAGATTTGCAGTTGTCGCCCAACACTTCCAGGGCGTAACGCACGCGCGTTCGCAGGGCCGCGCTGGGGACATCGCATAGCTGGTGTATGCGGTCGGCGATTTGCGCGTGACATTGGGGATACTTGCGGGCAATAATGCACAGGCTGGTGATCGCCCAGCTTTGGGTGAAAACCGATCCCTCGTTCAGCATGTTCAGCAGCACCGGCAGCACTTGCGGGATAACTTCCTCGTAAAGCGCCAGGTACCCGAAGAGCATGGCCGCGTGCATGCGCGCCAGCAGGGTCTTTTCGGTTTGCAGTAAAACCAGAATATTCGCGAGAACCGGCAGCACCAGGTCCGGCCGGGTGCGCGCCACCTTCTCGATGGCATCCATGCTGCGCCCGCGCACAATTTCATCTGCTGCGGAAAGGCCCTCCGCCAGATCGGGCATCAATGCCTC
>CALGUJ010000053.1 GCA_937902055.1 uncultured Pelolinea sp. | reverse complement strand
ACAATTCAATCACCACCGAAGTCATCAACGACTTCAAAGTCGCCATGATGGGACCATTCGCCGGCGTAGGCGATTCCTTCTTCTGGGGAACCGTTCATCCCATTATCCTGGCGATTGCCGCCAACCTGGCGATCAACGGCAGCTTCATGGGCGTGGTTGTGGCAATGCTGATCGGCGTGCTGGCAGTGGTCGGTACCTACTATCCCTTCTTCTGGGGTTATAAAGGCGGTATCGGCATCGTTGAGCAAATCCGCTCCAGCCAACTTTTGGAGAAATTCGTGCTGGGCGCCAAAGTGGTTGCCATGACCGTCGCCGGCGTGATGGTGGCGTCATTGATCAGCCTCTCCACCCCGGTCGTGTTGTTCCAGACCGAGGCCGAAGGCAGCGGTGTAGCTCTGCAGGGTGTGTTGGATTCCATCCTGCCCAAAGCGCTGCCGCTGGGATTGCTGTTCCTGGTCTACTTCCTGCTGAAGAAGAAAGTCTCACCCATCCTGGTTATGCTGATCCTGATGGCGATGACAGTGGTTTTGAAAGTCCTCGGCTGGATAGCCTAATACCCAATTTTATTTGTTGAAGGGTAATCGTCAGCCAAACCAACCTGACGATTACCCAAAAAAAGGAGTTCAGATTGAAAGCAGCTGTTTTCACCGCTCCCAATACGATAACGTATCAGGAAAATTACCCTGATCCCAGCCTTGGCGACGGTTTTCTATTGCGCATACGGGCGAGCGGAATTTGCGGGACGGACATCAAAGCCCTGGCCGGAAACCGGCCGGGCATGCAGCCGCCCATGATCTTGGGCCACGAAATGGCCGGCGAGGTGATCGAATCAACCATGCCGGAATTTCAACCCGGAGAGAGAGTCTCGGTGGCGCCTTATGCGGGCTGCGGTATATGCAAATTCTGCCTGGATGAACGCGAAGATCAATGTAAACACAAGACCTTCCCGTCCGATGGCGCGTTTGCTGAAATAGTATCCGTACCGAAGTTATTGGCGCAGAAAACTGCCTGGAAAATTCCTGCTTCGATTTCATTTGAAGAAGCCTCCATGGCGGAACCGCTGGCCTGCGTGGTATTTTCGATGAAATCCTGCCGCTGGGAACCGGGGTGGAGCATCCTGGTGGTTGGCGCGGGTTTCATGGGCATGTTGCACGGTTTACTGGCCTCGGCCTGGGGCGCTTCCAAAATTCTGGTAAGCGAACCCAATCCGGTGCGGCGCGCGCTGGCCCAACAACTGGGCGCTGTAACGCACGATCCGGCGGCGGATGGCGACATCGCCAAATGGGCGGCCGCCCAAACCGACGGCAGCAGCCCGCATGTTGTCATCACGGCCATCGCGATCCCCGAAGTTGTCGAATCGGTGATCGACGCGGCGCGGCCGGGCGGGGTGGTGCATCTATTCGGCGGCCTGCCCAAGGATAAGACCATCTCCGTGCCTTCTTACGCCATCCACTACAAATCCATTTCTCTGGTCGGCACTTCCGGTTTTCGCACGCGCGATTACAAACTGGCAGCCGAGATGATCGCCAACGGCACAATCGACCTCAAACCGCTCATTTCGCATCGTTTTCCGCTGGCAAATGCCCAGCAGGGATTCGAAATGGCAAAATCGGGCGAGGCCATGAAAGTGCTGTTATTAACGGAGTGAGGAAGCCTTGGAATTGTTACCGATTTTTGTCATTGGACACGGAGATTTGCCGGTCGCTTTAATCAACAGTGCGAAAATGTTGATGGGTGAACGCGACGGCATATATCCGCTGTGTTTACACGAAGGGGACGGATTAGAAAATTTCATCCAGAAGACCGGCGAGTTGATCGATTCCATCGGAAAGAGTGTTCCCTTGCTGGTATTCGTCGACATTCAGGGCGGCACACCCTGGAATTCGGTTTTGGGTGTGAATGATCCGCGCGTGCGGTTGGTGACGGGGGTTAACCTGCCCATGCTTTTGGAAGTGCTCAACCTACGCGACCACTGCGAAAATATCGACGAACTGGTGGCGTGCGCGCTGGAAACGGCGCGCATCAGCGTGGTTTCAAGAAAGTTCCCAATATAACAAGGAGTATGCACCCATGCATGAGGGTAAGAAAAGAAGATTGGAACGTGTTTTCGGAGCGGATGGGAAAATCCTGGTGGTCGCGATGGACCATGCCGCTTATATGCCGGACGCGGTCATCGGGCTGGAAAATCCGGGTGGTATCATCGCAAAGACCATGCCGGCCGGCGCGGATGCGCTGCTGACCACACTGGGCACGCTGCGTAAGGCCAGCCGCGAGATCGGCACCTCGGCAGTGATCATGAGCGTGGAAAGCTATCCGCAAAACCTGGAAGAAGTGATCATCCAGGCGCTGCGCTACGACGTGGATATGATCAAAGTAATGGTTTACCCATTTGCTGAAAATGATCCCAACAACGTTTGGAATTTTCAAAAACTGGCGACGCTGGCGGACAAGTGGAACCTGCCGATCATGGCGGAGGTTTTCCCGGGCGGATATCCCGCGAAGAAGGAAGACCTGACCATCAATCGCCTTTCAGCGGCTTTGCGCATCGCCGCCGAAGCGGGCGCCGATGTGATCAAGACCTTTTTCATCGAAGAGGAAGGCCACCCCAAGGGTTACCGCGCGGTGGTCGAGAATGCACAGATCCCGGTGGTGGTGCTGGGCGGCGAGAAATCGGACGACCCGCGGCCGCTGCTGGAAAAAGTCAAACGCGGCATGGATAGCGGCGCGGTTGGCGTGGCGATCGGCCGCAATATCTGGGGCCATCCCCGTCCGGAAGCGATCACTGCCGCTGTGGCAGCCGTTGTCCACCGCGATGCCACGATCGACGCGGCTGTGAAGATGCTGCAATGAAACCTTAAAGGGGCGAAGCATGCCTGACGGAACCTGCGGCAAGATACGGCGCGTTGGTCTGATCCGGTTCGGAATGCAAATCAATATGCTCAAGAGCGTTTCCACTTTTAGTTAACCAGTGGAAACGCTCTGATGTTGAAAAGCGGTAATCCCCCGGCATGCCGCCGAATGGACACAGGCAAACCCGGATTGCCAATCCGGGCGGGATGGCAGAACTCCCTTGCGAGCAGGGATTGAATACCGTAGAATTAGCCTGATCATTCAGGCGGATGAATAAACTTACGAGGTTTTGAAAAAAATATGACACGCATCGACGAAATCGGAAAATTGGTCCAGATCGCCCGTCAGTATTATGAGCAGAATCTCACCCAGGATGAGATCGCTGCCAATTTCGGGCTGTCGCGGCCCACGGTTTCGCGCATGCTCAAGAAAGCCCTGGAAGAAAAAATTGTTTTTATCAACATCATCGACCCTTTCAGCAGGAGCACAGATTATTCCGAGAAATTAAAGAATGCCTTGCATATCAAGCACTGCATCGTCATTTCCGGGCAGGTGGCTGAGGTCGGCGTTGCGCGGCGGAACATTGCTTTGGCGGCTGCCGGGTATTTATACGAAGTCATCCAACCGGGAGACGTGGTCGGCATCGGATGGGGAAGAACGTTATACGAGCTGGCCGATAATATCGAACCGCAGCCTGCGCGGAACGTGCTGTTTGTGCCCATGCTGGGCGGCATCGGGCAGATCAAACCCAGCCTGCAGGTGCACAGCATCATCCAAAAGATCAGCGATGCTTTCGGCGGGCGTTGGATGCAATACCACGTCCCGGGTATATTGGATAACAAAATCCTGCGCGAGCAATTGCTGCGGACCAACGATGTGCAGGAGATGCAGCAATTCTGGAAGAAGATGAACAAGGCGGTGGTCGGTATCGGCGAATCGCCCAGCAGCAGCGAAATCATTTTCCAGGATAACGTGGACGATAGCGAAAAAATCGGGTTAATGGAACAAGGCGCGGTCGGCGACATCTGCATGCGCTTTTTCGACAAAGACGGAAAGCCGGTATCCTACCTTAAGCAGGATATCATGAGCATCGAGCTGGAGGATCTGGCGCGCGTGCCGGACGTGATCGCTGTCGCCGCCGGCGAGCAAAAGGTGGCAGCCATCATCGGCGCCAGCCGCGCGAAATACGTCAACACACTGATCACTGACGAGTTGACCGCCATGCGCGTGCTGGAAAAACTGGCGGGCGAAAACCCCGCGCGTTAATCCCGGCCAAGTTCCAGAATTGCCCCCCAGCGCGCGTCCACCGCATCCACGTGCAAGTACCCCTTCTCGATCGAGTAGTGTTTATTCCCATTCAAAACATCCACCGCTACAGCCGGGTTTCCCGGGATTTGAAGGTCGAAAGCCATGGGTTGTTCGGCAGCGTTGGAAAGGACGACCACATATTGGCCAGCGATGAAACGCGCGAAAGCCAGTTGCTCATGGCTGACGAATAATTGCTGGTAAGCGCCATGGCGTAAGGCGGGCAAAGCTGCGCGCAGCGCGGCCAGGCGGGCGATGAACTGCGGCAGATGCAGTTGGGGAGCGCTGTGTGCCAACTCTTCCAGTTCCAGGCAGGGACGCAGGGCGGAATCATCCTGCGGTGTGCGCGTTCCCGCCAGGCCCCATTCGCTGCCGTAGTAGATAGAAGGAATACCAGGCATAGTGAACAGCAGCAAGTAAAGCGGGCGCAGCAGGGTGGGATCGTTGAACCTGCCGGCGACGCGGTCCACGTCGTGATTATCCGCGAAATTGTACAAGGGAATGTCTTTATAAATGCCGTCCGGGCCAAATTCGCGGTTGAGCGAGTAAGCGATCTCGAAATAATTCCTGTCGACAAGGCTGGAATACAGCCCTTTGAAGGCTTCGTAATTGGTGACCGAATCGAGGGTTTGCGGGTTGGCCCAATTGGCATAATTGCCGTGCACCACTTCGCCCAGCAGCCAAAAATCCGCTTTCAGCGCGCGGCAGAAAGCCGCCAGCTCGCGCAGAAAATCCATGTCCAGTAAATAAGCCACATCCAGGCGCAGCCCGTCGATGGCGAAGTCGCGCACCCAGGCGCGCACGGCTTCGAAGATGTGCTCCCGCACCTGCGGGTTGCGCAGGTTGAGTTGCACCAGGTCGAAATGCCCTTCCCAGGGCTGATAAGTGAACGGGTCGCCGAACGGGCTTTGCGCGTCGAAACGCACCCCCTTGAACCAGCCGGCATATGGCGAGGCCGGTCCATTTTGCTGCAAGTCGCGGAAAGCCCAGAAATCGCGGCCGATGTGGTTGAAGACCCCGTCCAGGATCAGGCGCATACCGTTGCTATGGATATTCTCGGATAGGCGCGCCAGGCTGGCGTTATCACCCAGGCGGCGGTCGACCCGGTAATAATCGGCGGTATCGTAACCGTGCGCGCTGGACTCGAACAGCGGGCCCAGGTAAAGCGCATTGGCGCCCAGCGCGCGCATGTGCGGCAGCCAGCGGCTGACCTTTTCCAGGCGGTCAAGCGGCGCGCTATTGAAGTCATTGCGCCGCGGAGCTCCGCAAAAACCGAGCGGGTAGATGTGATAGAAGACGGCATCGGCCGCCCAGTCAGGTTGTGTAGAATTCATAAGACTGCTCCTTATATATACATACCGTTAGGTATAGTGATATGAAAAAAAATTTACGAAAGAATTCCGTGCATGAACTGGTGGATCAGGCGGTAGACGAAATCGTCGTTCAATTCCGCGTATCCGTTCAACGAGAGCATGACATAGGTGTTGATCATCCCCAGGAAGGAAGCCGCATACGCCTGTTGCCGTCCTTTCATATTGCCATGGTCCTGCGCGGCGCGCCTGAAAAGCTCCTCCAGTATGGTTTGCTGGCGTTCGCTGAGCGGGCGGGTGGCTTTGAATGCTTCGCTGTCCTGCGGGGCGAACCACATCGATAAAAAGAAGCGGTAGAAGCGCGGAAAATTGCGCGCGAAGGAAAAATAGCTTTGCGCCACCGCTCGCAGAGACATGGTGACATCGCCTTGATTATCCGCTGCAACTTCGAGCGTCTCGAAGAATGGATCGAGATATTGCTTCAATAGCGTTTCCAACAAACCGCTCTTGCTGCCGAAATAGTGATAGAGCGTCGGCTTCCTTACGCCGGCCGCGTCGCTGACGGCCTGCACGCCCACGGCATCGTAGCCATTGGCGGCAAACAGCTCCAGCGCGCAATCCAGCAGTTTTTCACGGTTTTCCATGGAGGACAGTATACCAATCGGTATACTGATTGTCAAGGATAAATAACGCGTTTCATCGTTTGAATTTTCAGGGATTTGCAGGCGGCAGGTTGAGCGAAACGGTCTCTCCCGCATCAGCTGCCGTAAGGATCATTCAGCAATAACGCCGGTATCTTTGTGCCACTTGCCGAACTTGATGTCCAGCAGCCTGGGTATATAAATCCGGTTGAGCGCGAGGTAACCGCATTCCGCGAACCCGGCTTTACGGATGGCCTTGTCCGCCGCGGCCAACTCCAGTTCGGTATCGATGTAGATGCGGTCTTTCTCCACCTCATACTGATCGATAAGGGTTTGGCAGAACAACTTCAGGCAGTAGCTGTAAAATCCGCGATTGCGGAAAGCGTCATTGGTGCGGCAGAAGAAAATCCAGTAATTGCGCGGGTCGTGAATTTTACGGGGAATGTGGTTGGGCGGGGGTGTTTGGGGCGTTGAGCTCCAGATGTAATTGATCCAGTCTTTTCCATCGTGCAGCAGGTAGCCGATAAACCCTTTGCCCAACAAGCCCGATAATTGGGCTTGCCGGCTGCGCTCGGTGAAATACTTCTGGATGATCGACTCGTCGATGCGGGTGTATTGCAGGCCGGTTTCGAGATGGGCATCGCTTTCCCAATCTTCGGGGAGTTTATAAACCGTGTAGTGTTTATCCAGCGTAAGGATTTTGAACATCAGAATAATTTCTTGACCAGTTGAAGGGATTTATCCAGCAGATGCATGCCGGTGTATTTTTTCAGCGCGTAATAGGGCTTTTGGATCGCGCCGAAACTGCGGAAGACGATCTCGATATTCTGCAGCATGGAACCCTCGAAATCGTAGCTGCGCGATTGGCTTGCGGCGTCCCGGATAGACTGCCACATGGCCAGGATATTGGCGCCGCTTTTGCGCAGCCCCAGGTCGCCGCCCTGGATCAGGTTATAGGTGCAGTGTTGATCGTAGACCACGTACAGGCTGGAATGCACCAGGCCAGTCTGGTCGGCCGCCACGTACAAGCGCCGGGCGTTATGCGCCCGGCAAGCCGCGTCCAGGCTGCGGATGGCTTCGGCGGAACCCTTGAAGATTGTCGCGGGCAGCGAGATGCGGATGGTTTCAATGAAAGCCTCGATATCGTCCGACTCGCGCACCTCCACGCCGCTGTTCTGCGCCTTGGAGATCTTGTTGCGATATTTGGAGGTGATGCCCTCATAAATCCGCCCGGTGTCGGAAAGGTCATCGAACAGGTAGGTGTAGCGCACTTCAGAAGCATACCCCGCCCAGATGAAGGGCAGCAGGTTGGTGAACGAATGGTGGCAGCGCATGTTGAGATACGCGCAGCGCGGGATGTGCGGGAGGATGGCGGTCAGCGCTTCGATCTGGGTGGAAATTTTGGAATACTCTTTGGCATCCTCAAAGGGTTGGAAGATTGGCCCCAGGGTTTGGGTATAGCGCGGCAGCATGGAAACGGTGAAAGGGCCTTTCTTGCCGGTCACGACGGGCAGCCCGCATACGATGCCTTTTCCGTTGCGGTACAAGATGATCCGGAAGCGCCCGGGGCACACGGTTTGCAGCCACCAGGAATACGAAAATACCGAACCCTGCGGCGAGCAGGCGTTGAACGCATCCCATTCCGAGAAATCGGAATTGCCATCCAGAATTTCAATCGCGTGTTCAGCCATGTACGCCTATTTTACCGACTTTTCGGCCAACTCTTTCAGGAGCGTGAAGTTGAGTTCGGCTTTCTTTTTCACACCCACCAGGTTGTGTTCAACGCGCCGGCGGATGGCGGCGCGCTCCTGCCAGGCGCCGGAAATGACCGCCAGCAGCTTTTCCTTGTCGTTCGGGTCGCAGAACAGGTCTTCGATGCCCATCAATTTGGCGATCCCCAACAGCTTGTGGCCTTTGGGCGGAAAACCGTAATCCACAATTACGGTGGGGACGCCCTGTGAAAGCCCGGAGATGGCGGCATGCAGGCGGCCGCTCACCAGGAAATCCAGCCCGGCGAGGATGCCGCGCATGGTTTCCGGTTCGTAGGCCTTAGAAAGCACCTTCAGCAGCGCTTTGTCCGCGCTTTCGGGCATGGCCGCGTAGATCTGCCGGCAAATGACATGATCGGGGCCGGGGATCAGGCCGCCGTCCGGCCCGATGCGGTTGGAATGCGATATCAGGATCACTTGCACGTTCTGCCGCGTGAAGAAGCTGATCACTTCCAGAAAGTTGGCGAAGTCGGATGGTTCGCGCGGAACTTTATCGAAGGGCGGGGTGGGCATGTTCCAGCCGCTGACGATCAGACCGACCTTGGGCCTGGCGGGATCGATGCCTTCACCCCTCAATATCATGGGAATATCCGCCCTGCTTTTCCCGTCGAAGAGGAAAGACGGACAGGCGGTATCGACGATCTTTTGCGGGTCGATGCCGAAATCTTTCAGGTAAAGCGAACTTTGCGGCTCGCGGTTGAGGATGACGGTTGCCCGGTTCAGCAAGCGTTTGCCGATGCAGCGGTAGAGGAAATTTTTGGTGAAGGGGCCCGGCGAAGAGGCGAACAGGACCAGCGGCTTTTTCATCCAGAGCGCAAATTGCAGTTTGAAAGTCTCTTCGATGAAGCGGTTGAACGGCGCGTTGTCGCCATACAGATCGCCGCTGAAATCGACCACCACGTCCGCCCAATCCAGTTGGGTCAGCATGCGGCTGCCGGAAAGCAATTTCTTTGC
>CALGUJ010000052.1 GCA_937902055.1 uncultured Pelolinea sp. | reverse complement strand
TTCTTGCCGGCCGGGGGCGGTTCCACGTGATAGACCGCGTCGCCGGCTTTGGCCGCCGCCACGTGATGCGCAATGGGGCACACGCCGCAGATGCGCTGCGTAATGCGCGGCATTTCCTCCACCGGGCGGCCTTCGCAGAATTTTTCAAAGCCGCGCAGTTCCGGAATGATCATGTAAGCATTTTCCAAACCGCCGCTCTCGTTCAGGAACAGGTCGATGCGGCCGTGTCCTTCCAGGCGGGTGATGGGGTCGATGCTGATCTTTTGATTGACAGGTTGTTTGGCCGGCATGCTTACGCTCCTTTTTTCCCGTATTTCAGGTCTGAAAGGATGGATGCGGCCAGACCGAAGCGGTACCCCAGGCCGACCGGGTCGACAATGCCTTCCAAAATCTTTTCCAGGACTTGCGGATCGTCCGTATCCACCAGCGAAGCCACCGCGCTGACCAGCTTGGAACCCTGATCGACCACGCCTTCCGGCGGGCCGTAACAGCCGCGGCAGGGCATGTTGCCGTTCAGGCAGGGCAGCCCACAGCCCGCGCGCGTGGCCGGCCCCAGGCATACCACGCCCTGGGTCAAAAAGCACATTTCGGGATCCAACTGCACCTGATGCGGCCGTTTGAATTCCTTGATGCGCATCCCGCTCGAACCTTTCTTGCGCGTGCAAACGTCGCAATTGGTCTTTTCCTGCACGCCGATCACGGAACCTTTGGCAGGCAGTTTTCCCGCCAGGATGGTTTGGAACACGTTCCAAACCTGATCCACCACCGGCGGGCAGCCGGGCAGGAAGTAATCCACTTCCACCGTCTGCGCCAGCGTCCTGACGCGTTCGTATAACTTGGGAATCTCGATCTCGCCTTCCGGCATTTTATTCTTCACCTGGGGTCGCGTTCCGCGCGAATCGTCCAAAGACGGCGCGGTGTCGAAAACGCGTTGCAGCAAAGTCTCCACGTCGAAAAGGTTGGCTAGGCCGGGGATGCCGCCCAGGTGCGAGCAGGAACCGAAAGCCACCAGCAGCTTGGATTTAGCCCTCAGCAGCTTGGCAACGTGTTCGTTCTCGCTGTTGCGGATGGCGCCGTTGTAGAAGCAGATGTCGATTTCCTTGTCCTTCATGGCGGCCACGTCGTCGTACTTGAAGTCCATGGCAGCCGGCCAGAAGACAATATCCACCAGGTCGCCCACGTCGATCAGGCGCATGCCCAATTCGGTGATGGTGATCTCGCAGCCGCCGCAGCTGGCCGCCCAGTAGAATGCCAGTTTCGGTTTGCCCACCATTACGCCACCTCCCGCTGCAAACCGGCCAGCATCGTATCGACCTCGTGCCGGATGCGGCCGCGATCCTGCGTGCCCAATTGGACAAAGCGCACGCGCCCATCCGCCAGATCTATCTGGCCCAGCATGCGGTCCAGCAGGCTGAGCTTGCACGCGCTGACGTACGTCCCCCGTTGATAGTGGCATTCTCCCGGCGCGCAGCCGCACACCAGCACGCCATCGATGCCCGAGCGCAAGGCGATCAACGCCATTTGCGGATCGATGCGTCCCGAGCAGGGGATGTGAATGACGCGCACGTTTTCAGGGTACCTCTCCAAAATCTCCAGGTCGTCGTCCGCGCGCAGGCTCCAATCGCAGATGAAAACAATCAAAGAGGGGATATTCTTCTGTTTCTTGATTTTGATCTGGCTGACAATTTCGGTGTTGGTAACGCCCGGCCGCGCGATGGCGCCCATCGGGCAGGCCGCCACGCACATACCGCAGCCCATGCATTTGTCATTGTCCACTTCCGAGAAGCGATCCATCACGCCGTTCACTTCTTTTTCAATCAGGTGAGGCGCTTCATAAGGGCAGGTCATCACGCAGATGCCGCAGCCCGAACATAGCGCTTCATCCACCGATACCGTCTCAAGCGGCGAGGTATAGCCGGCTTCCACCGCCAGTTGTTTCACCGCGCCGATCACCCCCGAGATGTGGATCTCTTGCGGGCAAGCCGGATAACACAGGTCGCAGGCTGAACACAACCAGGTGGTGGGGCTTTTAAAAGCTTCCTCGCGCATGTCCATCATGACCATGCGCAGCAGCCGGCGCGGATTGTATTCCGGTTCGACCTTCTGCTGGATCATGCACTTGCTGACGCAGGTCCCGCAGGAAAAGCACATTTCCAGGTGTTCACCGCCGGGAATGGCGCGCACCTGATCGGCAAAGGTCAGGGGATGCTCAGATTCCATGCGGCACCTCCGTAACAGTCATGACCAGCTTCATTTGATCGCTATATTCGGACGCCTGATTGACCATCGGTGCTTCGTACATGCGGCGGGCGCGTTTTTCCATTTCGGGCCGCAGCGTTTCGATTTCCTCGTGTAATTTCAGCGGACCGATGTCGTCGATCGCTTTTTGTAATTCGTTGATCACACGCGAATATTTATCACCTTCAGCCGCCGAGATCCATTCCACGCGAAATCTTCCGGGTGTCATGCCCATTTTTTCAAATGCTTTTTGCATACGCTCGGCGCGCG
>CALGUJ010000051.1 GCA_937902055.1 uncultured Pelolinea sp. | reverse complement strand
AGGTGTCTGCAGGAAGACCGATCGCCAACACACAGGTGCGCATCATCGATGCCGACAACAAAGAATTACCGGATAGGAACGTTGGCGAAATCGTTATAAAGAGCAATTGCATGCTCTCAGGCTACTATCACCGGGAAGATGCAACAGTCAGCTCTTTTACAGAAGGTTGGTTCAAAACCGGTGATTTGGGTTACCTGGCAGAGGGGGAGCTTTACGTCAGCGGCCGCAAGAAGGATTTGATCATCGTCGGCGGCAAAAACGTCTATCCACAAGACATCGAGGCGGTTGTCAACGAAGTTGGGGGCGTCCACCCCGGCCGATGCGTTGCATTCGGCGTGTTCAATGAGGAAAAAGGGACCGAAGACGTGGTGGTGATCGCGGAGTTGGAAACGGATCACGCTGACAAGGAAAGGCTGGTGGCTGAACAGATCAGAAAAATGGTCACTCAAAGCACCGCGGTTGCGCTGCGCCAGGTATACCTGGTCAACGACTTCTGGTTGATCAAAACCAGCAGCGGTAAAATTGCGAGAGCGGCCAATAAAGATAAATATTTATCGGAAACGGGCAATCATGCTGGATGAATTCAAAAAGATCACCAAGTTCCTGATCCATGAACCCAGGTACATCGAACTGAGGAAAAAGATCCTTATCATCCTGGTGATATTCATCACGTTGATTTTTACGAACCGGTTTTTGGTGATCCAATTGGCTGAAAAAGGCGACTTCTTTATTTCACTGGCGCGCGTTAAAGAAGTGTTCTGGGGAAATGCCAGCGTTTACACCAAAGAGATAGCGCCTGCGGCTGCAGAGTTGGCAAAGATTGGAATAAAAAACCTCCCTCACGGGGTTTTCAAATTGCCTTTATACGCACTGGTTTTTTACCTGCCTTTCTCGTTTATCCGGGATTTCAATTGGGCGCTTGCGCTTTGGTTGGCGGCAAACGAGATCATTTGCTATTTCATTTTGAGCGTATTCCTGGCAATTATTGAAAAGAAAATAAAAGATTCCTACCTGGCGGCGGCTGCCGGAATGATGACATTAGCCTATTTCATGACAGCCAATATTCTGACAACCAACCTATCGTTAATCCAGTTGTTATTAATCCTGCTGACATTCCAGAAAAGCAAAGAGAATCAGCCCATATTCTCCGGTATTCTTTTGGGTTTGGCCTTTTTCAATCCTTACGAGTTTTTTATTCCGCTCGTTATTCTTGTTTTGCTGAATTTTTTCAACGGGCGGAATTTGGTGAACGGCTGGATGCTGATCTCAACCGTATTATTTGGTCTGGCATTTATAATTTTCGACTCGCGTTGGCTGCTGGAGTTATTAAAAGTAGTACTGTTGAAACCGGATTTTTACCCTTTCATCAGCTTCAGCCAATACATCGGGGATATTTATCCAGGGATCAATACACGGCTGCTGGATTTATTTCCCATCTTCATCCTCGTATGGATCGTGATCGAGTGGCTGCGCACACCGAAAGAATATTATTTACAGGAATTATGGCTGCTGGCGCTGGGTTTTACACTCATGCCATTGTTGAATATGTGGGACAGGCCATACGCCTTGACCGGATACGCATTCGTCCTGATCTTCACGACTGCGCTATGGATAGACCGGGCGCCTTCGAAATTCAGGACATTTTCTTTCGCAGTGAACACCCTTTTATTGATCCTGCTGCCGGCTGGGCAGATGTTTATTCGCCAAAAAACGCTGACTCCTGCCGATTTGATCGTCTACAACCTGATTTTCACACTCATTCTTTTATTGAACCTCTACTGGGTCAGGTTGTGGGTGATCAATCCATATTATTCGGTCAATAAATTGGATGGCATCTAATCTATTTTTCACGAATGTGCTATACTTCGTGGGATTTTTTTTGAAATTATCATCCAGGAGGCAGGTATGACGAAAACAATTGGTGTGCTGACGGGGGGAGGCGATGTTCCCGGATTGAATCCGGCAATCAAGGCAGTCGCGATGGGGGCAATGGAGGCGGGTTACAAAGTTTATGGGATCCGCAGAGGTTGGATGGGTTTGCTTCATTACGACTTTGATGAACCATCCACCCACGATTATTACATCAAAGAGCTGGAATACACCGATATACGCAAAATTGAACGGACCGGCGGTACGTTCCTGCATACATCCCGAACCAATCCCCAAAAAGTACGCGCGAAAGATGTGCCTGATTTTCTCGAGAATTCGACTTATGGAAAGAAAATCAGCGATGACGGGACCATGGATTATACCGATTACACCTTAAAGGTCCTTTCAGAATTGGGCATCGATGCCCTGGTGGCGATCGGAGGCGACGATACCCTGTCATTCGCGGCGCGTCTGCACAAAGAAGGGTACCCGGTGGTAGCCATTCCGAAGACCATGGATAATGACGTTTTCGGCACAGACTATTGCATCGGTTTTTCGACAGCCGTGACACGCAGCGTTAACCTCATCACCGATATGCGCACCTCGATCGGCTCGCACGAGCGCATCGGCGTGATCGAGTTGTTTGGGCGCAATTCCGGCGAAACCAGTCTGATCACGGCTTTGCTGGCGCATGTCGACCGCGCGATCATTTCCGAAGTTCCTTTTGAAGTCGAAAAGTTGGCTGATTTTCTCATGGAAGACAAACGGCGCAATCCGTCCAATTACGCCATTATGACCGTCTCCGAAGGAGCCACTTACAAAGGCGGCGCGATTGTTGAAAC